>JAGNZK010000068.1 GCA_017984435.1 Nitrosomonas sp.
GATCCAATACCAAGCTGATTGCATCCAGTTTAAATTCCTTTGTATATTGTTTCCTCGCTTCCATTTCCTCCTCCAATTAAGACTATTTTCTCTTAACTGGAGTGTCCGGGTCTATTGGACCACATCAGTTCTCGAATTTCTTTTCTCTCTTCCTCAGTCAAATCCTCTACTAATCTTTTAAGATATTCATTATATTCTGATGATGGTTGTGGTTCAGTTATAGTCTTCTCAGAATAACAACCTACAAAACCAAACAACATAATGAGTATTATAAAAAACGATAAATTCATTTAGAATCTTCTTTGATTGTTTGGTTATAAAACTTCATTAATAGTTAACTCACCTGTTCTGGAGTCTTAAGCCCCATCATCATCAAATTCTTTCTATATTTGCTTTAATCAACCACAGGCTCGATTGACAATGGCTGCTATAGATTGAGGAAAATCAATGCATACTGAACACACAAATAGGTCTGGAATGGGTATTTGGAAAGGCGGTCATGTTAAATGATGTACACATCGAAATTGAATTTGTGGATCAAACAGCAACAATTAATCTGGATTTCATAGCTACTATTCCTTTGATTAAAGTTACAGGATTATTTTGGCGGAACGGAACAAACAGATCAATCGATTCACTCTTCAAACAAAAATATCTTTACTATATTTGAAAAAAATCAGCAAGTTACATAAAACTATCATTCCCACTCAATGGTCGCCGGAGGCTTGCCGGAAATGTCATAGACGACACGGTTAATGCCGCGAATTTCGTTGATGATCCGATTGGAAACCTTACTTAACAGGGAATATGGCAGTTCCGCCCAGTTGGCGGTCATGAAATCCTGCGTTTGCACCGCTCTGAGGGCAATGACGTATTCATAAGTACGCCCATCGCCCATCACACCGACGGATTTGACCGGTAAAAAAACCGCAAATGCCTGCGAGGTTTTTTCGTACCAACCGGAACGTTGCAATTCCTCGATAAAAATTTGATCCGCCTGCCTTAGTAATTCAGCGTATTCATATTTGACTTCGCCGAGAATGCGCACACCTAGGCCTGGCCCGGGGAACGGATGGCGGAATACCATTTCGCGCGGCAAGCCGAGCGCCAATCCGAGTTCACGCACTTCATCCTTAAATAACTCGCGTAACGGTTCGAGCAATTTAAGATGCAATGTTTCCGGCAAGCCGCCTACATTATGATGCGATTTGATGGTACGGGCTTTTTTGGTTTTTCCACCAGCGGATTCAATCACATCAGGATAAATCGTGCCTTGTGCAAGCCACTTGGCGTCGCTGAGCTTCACCGACTCGCGCTGAAACACTTCAACAAACTCACGGCCGATGATTCGCCGCTTGGTTTCAGGATCGGTAATGCCTTTTAGGTTTCGATAGAAATCACGGCTGGCGTCAATATGAATCACTTTAACGGTCAGGTTGCTGGCAAAAGTTTCCATCACCTGTTTGGCTTCGTTGATACGCAACAACCCATTGTCGACAAATACACAAGTCAATTGATCGCCGATGGCGCGGTGGATCAATGCGGCCGCCACGGAGGAATCCACGCCGCCGGACAATCCCAGGATCACTTGATCATTGCCAACGGCCGCACGAATCTTGCCGATAGCTTCGTCGACATAATCCGGCATATTCCAGTCATGACCAATACCGCAAATATCGTGCACAAACCGATCGATAATCGCTTTGCCTTGCAGCGTGTGCGTCACTTCAGGATGAAACTGGATACCATAAAATTGACGCGCATCATCCGCCATGGCGGCAATCGGCGTGGCCGCGTTTTGCGCCATTACCTGGAATCCGTCAGGCAACGCCACCACTTTATCGCCGTGACTCATCCAGACGTCCAGGGTATTGCTTCCGGAAGCATTGATGCGGTCTTTAATTTCCTGAAATAATGCGCCATCCGGCGTCGTTTGGATTTCTGCGTAACCAAATTCGCGCACCAGTGCATTTTCAACCATACCACCCAATTGCGCCGCCATGGTTTGCATGCCATAGCAGATGCCTAGTACCGGTACATTGAGTTCAAATACGATTTGCGGCGCGCGCGGTGTTTCGTCTTCAGTCACCGAAGCGGGGCCACCGGAAAGTATGATGCCTTTGGGCGCGAATTCCCGGATAAATTCCTCACTGACATCATAAGGATGCAATTCACAATAAATATTCGTTTCACGAACGCGCCGGGCAATCAGTTGGGTGTACTGAGAGCCGAAATCCAGGATTAGAATTTTCTGATGCATGGAGGTTAATTCTCACTTGACATGATAATTGGGAGCTTCTTTGGTGATCTGAACATCGTGCACGTGAGATTCACGAATACCGGCTGACGTAATCTCAACAAATTCCGCCTTGTCATGCATCTCGGCAATCGTTCCACAACCCAAATAACCCATGCTTGAGCGCACGCCGCCCATGAGCTGGTGGATAACGCCAGACATGCTGCCTTTGAAGGGAACACGGCCTTCCACGCCTTCAGGTACCAGTTTGTCATTATTTCTTTGCTCTTTTTCCTGGAAATAGCGGTCGCTGGATCCTTGCTGCATGGCTGAGAGGGAACCCATGCCACGATAACTCTTATAGGAACGGCCTTGAAACAATTCAATTTCTCCCGGTGCTTCCGTGGTGCCGGCGAATAATCCGCCCAGCATCACCAAATCCGCGCCTGCGGCCAAAGCCTTGGCGATATCGCCGGAATAACGGATGCCGCCGTCGGCGATGGTGGACACGCCACTCCCTTTCAGCGCTTCCGAGACATTATGGATGGCAGTAATTTGCGGAATACCGACGCCGGCGACAATACGCGTGGTACAGATAGAACCGGGGCCAATGCCGATTTTGACGGCATCCACGCCGTGATCCACCATCGCTCTGGCAGCCGCTGCCGTTGCCACATTTCCGCCGATCACCTGCACGGACGGCAGATTCTTTTTGACCCATGCAATACGATCCAGAACGCTCTGTGAATGACCATGCGCGGTATCGACTACAATCACATCAACTCCGGCTTCAGCCAACGCAAACGCACGCTCTTCACTGCCTTCCCCGACACCAATGGCGGCACCGACACGTAAACTTTCCAATTCATCCTTGCTGGCCAATGGATACTCGGAGGTTTTGATAATATCCTTTACCGTAATAAGACCACATAACTCAAACTGATCATTGATGACCAGCAAGCGCTCCAACCGATGTTTATGCAAGAGCGCCAACACGGCTTCTCGCGAAGTATCCTCTTTGACTGTCACCAAGCGGCTCTTAGGCGTCATAATGTGCTTGATCGCCTGGTCGAGATTGGTTTCAAAGCGCAGATCCCGATTGGTCACAATACCCACCACTTTTTTACCATTCACCACCGGTAACCCGGAGATTTTGTGTCGGCGTATCAGCTCCAGCACTTCACGCACCGTCATATTCTGGTGAATGGTAATGGGATCCTTGACTACACCGCTTTCAAAGCGTTTGACTTGTGCCACATGCGCTGCCTGAGCTTCTATCGGCATATTTTTATGGATAATTCCGATACCGCCTTCCTGCGCCAGGGCAATGGCCAGCGGTGCCTCGGTAACGGTATCCATTGCCGCCGATACCAATGGAATATTAAGTGCAATGGTACGGGTCAGTTTTGTTGCCAGGCTGACATCACGCGGCAAAACCGTCGAATGCGCCGGAATTAATAGAACATCATCGAAAGTGAGTGCTTTTTGAATCAATTGCATGGTGACAATCCTGTGCAAAGCGACATTATAGCCAAATTCAGCCGCAAAATTCGCGCCAATTCAACTAAGAGTACAGCATATTTCCGTTTATTATGCTGTAATGTGATAAATCTTCAAGTTGCATAAATGAATATCCGATGTATTTCAAATTATTCATTTGGGAGCGGTCCATGAAAATTTTTGTATTTACAGGGCTAATATTGTTATTCAGTATCACAGCTAACGCTCAAATTTATAAATGGATTGACGAAAAGGGCAACACACAATACACCGATCGGCCACCGCCACCCGGTGCGGCCAAAGAAGGACAACGATTAAACATCCGAGCGATGGCTACGTCGGCAAATAGCGGAACGAGCAAACCCATGAGCCTGAGTGAAGAGAGACTTGAGTTCGACAAACGCCAAGAGAAGAAAAAGGAAGAGGATGTTAAACAGCAAGCAAAGACCGAGGAAGACAAAAAGAAATGTCTTGATGCCCAAGCTCGGCTTAGAATGTATACTGACACACCGCGCATGACCGTTCCTGATGGCACGGGTGGTATAACTTATGTTGATGATGAAACGCGGCAAAAAAGAATTGAAGAGGCCAATAAAGCGATTAAGGCATTATGCAAATAAATAGGCATTACAAAATTAGATGGCTGCATTTCCCGGCATAACACTATTTATCACTATTTTCTTTCTGACAGGTACTTCGGCCATCGCCGAAGTACCTGTTTCATATTCGGCACAAGATAGTGTCGCCAATGAAAAGACAGCAGCTCGCCATCGTGCATCATGGCCTGGAATGCAATGGAAACTTTTACCCGGCGAAGATATTCCGCAAATTGCCCGTCTGATGTTTCCTAAGGATTCCGTTACGCGCGACAAATTTATCCGTGCCGTTATTCACACCAATCCTGAGCACTTCCCGGCAAAAACCTATCAGCCACTCCCCACCGGTACCGTCGTTCATATTCCGGATTTGAGAACGATCGGCGCTTATGCGGCACCATCAACCAAAGCACGGAAATCCGATGGTGCGAACCACCCAACCCGGCGAGAATCTCCAGCAGCACCCGAAACTGTGATATCCGGCTTGAGTAACGATCCTTTACTATTGCAACTCATCACACAACTGGAGCAAATCGGTGAGAAAGAAGCAGGCAAACTCAACACACTGACAAAACATATTGCATTACTCTCATCGCAAGTCACTGACATCCAATCCGTGTTGTCATCGAGAACTTTGACACCGCACGAGAGACCCGCTGACAGTACAAAGCCGTCTCCGGAAGAAAACCTGCAACCTACTAAAGACGCAGTACCTTTATCCGCAGAGAACGCACAACCTATTGAAGATATTACAGCTATTCCGATCGACAACACGCAGCATCTTGCTGTAGATCCCCTATCGCCGGATGAAGTCAACAGTGCGCCGATGGAAACGGCTCTGTCCTTCGATACTTTGTTTCTTACCGGGATTCTGCTGACGCTAGTCATCGTCATTATGATCTTACGCAGCTACCGCAAGATCAAAGAAAGATTAGCGCGACCCACGGATGCATCGCTGTTATCCAGAACGGTAGAACGGCATCGGTTCGAAGCGATTCTGCTGCATCGCGATGATAAAATTGTTAATTCGCCTGAAGACACGCCCGATCCAATCGACCCCCTGCTATCCGAAACACACCCGTTAATCGAACAGGATGAACCGGAAGTCGAGATTCAGCGATTGCAAAAACAACTGGCGATAAACCAGCATGACATCTCAGGCTGGCTACTCCTATTCGAATTGCTTTACAAAGCGGGTAACAAAAGGGATTTCAAGAAAAATGCCCGCCGTTTCAAAAGACTGCGAAAATTTCCTGATATCTGGGTGCAAATTCAAGATTTGGGACATCGACTCGAACCGAATGAATCGCTTTATTTCAATGAGAAAAAACGCCAGGAAAAGTTTTTTCCTGATTCAACGGGCACACATCAGTACTGAGTAATCTCTTTTAACAAGCCGAAAAACTATCTGCGTTGCCGCTACGGTGTTAAAAACAGGCTCAAAATGCTCATTTATCACACATACACTGCGCTTTTTCGCCTGTTTTTGCCTTGTATCGGCTGCCTCGAAAACGTTTCTCAACGACTTGTTAAGTTAAAGGAAGCCTTGAACAAATGTCATTTCGAACATAGCGAGAAATCTATCACACTGATTGTTAAAGATTCCTCACTACGTTCGAAATGACGCTAAATCACCACAAACTCGGCATTCGTCATTGCCAACCCAACGCCAATCGTAGCAATTTGTACCGCAGCACCAGCACCGCTGCCATTTGCATCGTATAACAACGCACCGGTCACATTGTTATAGATGATAAAGTCATTGGCATCCAACGCTTGTTTGCCGATCCTGAATTGTCCAGCCGCTAATGTACCCGTCGCCGTTAATGCCGTAAATACCGCATTCTCAAGCTGAATCGTATCATTGGCTACGTTATAGTCGGTAATCGTGTCAATGTGACCGGTTGTGGTGAATTTGAAGACATCGTTACCCGTTCCGCCCGTGAGCGTATTGGTACCCGTGCCACCATCGAGAACATCGTTGCCAGCACTTCCACTCAGCGTATCGTTACCGGCGCCGCCGTTTAACTGGTTAGCAGCGTTGTTTCCAGTGATAATGTTATTCTGATTGTTGCCCGTACCATTCACCGCCGATGTGCCGGTCAGTATAAGGTTTTCAACATTGACAGGCAGTGTGCAAGTCAACCGGCTACTGACGGTATCAGTGCCTTGGTTGAGATTTTCAGTAACGACATCACCCGCATTCTCAACAAAATAAGTGTCATTATCCAATCCACCGACCATGGTATCTGCGCCAGACCAGCCGATCAGAGTATCGTCACCGCCCCCGCCATTGAGGGTATCATTGCCAGCATCCCCGTTGAGCTGATTGGCGGCATTATTTCCAGTGATGATATTATTCAGCGTATTGCCTGTGCCATTGATTATCGCAGTGCCGGTTAGCGTAAGATTCTCCACATTCGTGGGTAGCGTGTAAGTAACATTACTGCTGACCGTATCCGTTCCTTCGTTGGGCTTCTCGATCACAATATCTTTCAGATTCTCAACAAAAAAAGTGTCATTACCCAGACCGCCAATCATAGTATCGGCTCCAGACCATCCCCTTAAGGTATCGTTACCGGCTTTGCCATCCAAGACATTATTTAACGTATTGCCTGTCAGGTTATCATTGAAGGCACTGCCAACTAGATTCTCAACATCAGTCAGAGTATCTAATCCCGCACCAATTGTATTTTGCTGTGTGGTGATAAGCAGAGAAATGGTTATGGCCGAGTTAGCTGCAGCATAAGTAACTGTATCGTTGTTGGAAGGTGTGCCAGTCAAAATATCATTTGCTTGAGTGTTTACCAGTGATAAACCGTTATTAACGAAAAATACCGTATCAGTACCACTTCCCACAAAGGCATCCAGATCACCATCGCCATCGATATCGACAAAGGTGGGATCAGCATTTAAACCTACATTCCTTAAGTTACTCAACCCGAACGGATTAGTAGTGGCAACAGCAAGTATTGGGGTGCTCGCTGTTCCCGTATTTTTAAAAAACAGCATATCACTGCCGCCATAATAACCACCATTCCCAACGAAAGCATCCAGATCACCATCCCCGTCGATATCAACAAAGGCGGGGCTGGCATAATCAAAACCCACATTAGTCAAACCAAATGGATTCGTGCTGGGAGCGGCAAACAACGGGTTGTTAACCATCCCCGTATTTCTAAAAAATAATGTGTTGCTGGCTCCATTACCCACAAAGGCATCTAGATCACCATCTCCGTCGATATCAACAAAGGTAGGACTAGCAGCATAACCCACGTCACTCAAACCAAACGAATTGGAGATAGCGGCAGAAAAGATTGGAGCACCGGCTGTTCCCGTATTTTTGAAAAACAGCGTGTTACCATACGCCTCACCCACGAAGGCATCCAGATCACCATCTCCGTCGATATCGACAAAGGTGGGACTAGCAGCGTAACCCACGTCACTCAAACCAAACGAATTAATGCTGGGAGCAGAAAACGCTGGACTGTTGACTGTTCCCGTATTCCTAAAAAACATCGTATTACCATCCACATTGCCTATAAAGGCATCGAGATCGCCATCACTATCAATATCTACAAAGGTAGGGCTGGCATAACTACTCACGCCACTCAAGCCAAACGGGTTAGTGAAAGATAAGGTAAAAATTGGATCTGACATACTAATGCTCCAAAAGAATTTTAAGGTTTAAATTTATGATTGTTATTTTGTAGAAGATGGCAAATCATTAACTACTTGTTGCAAGTGATGATGCAATTGCTTTTCAATCGCTTGCTGACGGTAGGCAGGAAAAACATACGATGATAACAACTCGACCTGAGCTTGTCCGCCTTCCTGCCAGCATTCGGCTACGGCAAAACCAATCATTTCACCGGCAACCGACGCGGATACGCCGAATAATTCACCACGTTGCGGCTGGGTTTGCCAGCGTTGCTGCAAGCTCGGATAGGTCATCGCTTCATACTGTAAAAGATTCTCGGGTGTCAGGTGGTAAACCCGTTGATATTTGACTTCCGGATCACCTGAATTAGCCAATTGTGAAACGCGCGGCAAACCGGCTACCTGTAGCGGTTGACTTAAACCAGGGCGTTTCACCGTGGGTTTGGTGGTAATAATTCCGGTCGAATCGGGAAAAGAAATCAGGCGATCAATGTCATCATCTTGAAAACCCAACGCTCTGGGCTTGCGCACATCGGGTAACACCACGACATCAAACAGTTCTTCGATGATTCCGCCAATGGTTAGCGCGTGTACGATGTTGCCCGTATCCAAATCAATCACGAACAAACCACATTGTGAAACCTTGTTATCAGCAGCCAGTCGCTGTTCCAGCAATAAGCCTGAAAAAACTTTTGAGCGTAATTTTGATAAACCGACTAAGGCATAATTTTTCCAGAACGCCAAACCGCGCACAAAACCTGGGCAGAATAATACCGGTACAAATTTTTCACCGTCCAAATAACCAAACTCACCCGTACCGGAATTAAGCAACCATAATTTACCTTGGTACCAGCGCGGCGAATGCGGCATGGATAAACCTGTGGCGATGATTTCATTGCTGGGAATGTGTATCACCACGCCACCATCCAGGCGGTGATTGCGCCAGCCTGCCGCTTCGTTTGTCGTACTACACGCGGTCACATACATGGGTTCTCCATCTTGCATGGCCAAGCCATTTAAGTGACAGCGATCCTCAGCGGCTAGTTTGGTGATAAAGGGCGGTTTCCAGATAGGGACGAAACTGAATCCTGCTTGTAAGGTGGCAACACAACTAAAATCGGTGTTGATAAACAATATCTTCTGCTCGTCGGTAACCACCACGTCATGCACATTCAAGTCCCCGGTAGTGTGGGATTGGCTGGGCACATACAAGCGATCACAGCCTTGATGTTGCTCGCCCTTTGCCAAACGGTTTTCCAGTTGCCAAATCTGATAACGGGTCGCCATATAGAGATTCTCATGACTGGCATACAAGCCCATCGGTTTATCAAACAAGCGTTCATTCACCGCCAGATGGCCATTCTCCTTCCGCCCGACTAAAAACAGCCGATTGGCTTGATAAGTCGTGAAAGCGAAACTAATCTGCTCGCTATCCAGCCATTGATAAAAGTGATCGGAACCTTGCATGGTCACGGCAGGTGGATTGGTGGAAGCGGATTGTTGCGTCATAAATGATTACTCAGGATAGCGATTTGATCACCCATTCTCTAGTAATGAGCGCTTATAATCAGATTGTACCCATTCACGCTGAAATAGCGATTGTTTGTTTACGGTATAACAAGGCCTGTCTGATTGGTCTGCATCCATCCGGTTCTGTAACGTTGCTTTCGGCAAAGATAACCGTTTTGTTGTTTCAACCCTGAATCGCCCCGGTTTTTCCGGAGATAAAATGATTTGAGAGGAGGAAGAGATGAAGAATCAAATCAGTTATTCACCGGAAGTACGAGAACGAGCGGTAAGGTTGGTATTTGAGCAGCAGAAAGATCATGAATCGCAGTGGTCGGCGATTAAATCGATCGCATCAAAGATTGGTTGTACGGCGGAGACGTTGCGCACTTGGGTAAGGCGAACAGAGATTGATCAGGGAATTCGAGGCGGTATGTCGACTGCGGATCGTGAGCGACTCAAGGAATTGGAACAGGAGAATCGGGAATTAAAGCGAGCCAATGAGATATTGCGTAAGGCGTCGGCCTATTTTGCACAGGCGGAGCTCGACCGCCGACCGAAATAATGGTGACATTTGTCGACAGCAACAAAGCAAAATATGGGATCGAGCCAATCTGCAATGAAATCTGGATTGCCCCGTCGAGTTATTACGAACACAAAGCACGCGAGCGAGATCCCGATCGATTGCCTAATCGCATCAAGCGGGACATGAGACTAGAACTTGATATACAGCGGGTATGGAAAGACAATTTCCGAGTTTATGGCGCTCGCAAAGTATGGCGGCAGTTGCTGCGAGAAGGTATTGGTGTTGCTCGTTGTACGGTCGAACGGTTGATGAAGAAGCTTGGAATGCAAGGTGTTCGACGCGGCAAAAAGTGTTGGACAACCATTT
>JAGNZK010000027.1 GCA_017984435.1 Nitrosomonas sp.
CCACTTAAAATGATTTTAAGTAGCCATTGCTGTAAGTTTTTTACCGAATGCACTTTTAATTCAGCGAGCGGCTTAGCTGAAAAAGGAAAAATGCGGAATGAACTCATTACGAAACTCCTGTTGTATGGATTAATAGGGGATTGCAGAGCACGAAACAGATTTTAATGATATGATATTGTTTTATATATTATATTTGCCAAGCATGATGTCGTTTTCGGAAGGTATTTTAAATGCAAATGCTGTGGAATGGTGTTGCGTGCGTTAACTGGAGCAATTGATACTAAGCCTTAGTCGACAGCATAAAAAATACTGTCGGCTAAGGCTTCGAATAAATACCGATACGCTAGTTATTATTTTTGTTCAAAGCGCTCATGCATTTTATTTACCATTTTGTGTAGGTTTTTCATTTCATCGATATCAAGTTTACCGTTTTGGTTTGTGTCATTTTGATCAAACATCCACTCATGGTGTTTCATGAATTCTTTTTTACTGACACTACCGTCTTGTTCTTTTGTCATCACAGAAAGATCATTTTTTCCTTCATTTCCACTTGCTGCATTGGCACTAGTTGCGAAACTAGCTGTGGCCATTAAAAAAGGAATGATTGCGATCATAAATCCCATTTCTCGTTTCTGTATCATAGTGATGCCTCCTTAGTTTAGTTTTCATAAATTATTAAACGATTTTAAAAAATGACATTTCCTCATAGTATATAAGCAATTGTCATAACATCTTTTATAGCAACAATCGCGCCAATTTATAATTTATTGATTAATAGATAATTTATTAATTATGGCAGTATCAAAAAGTTATGATTTCCAAATTTCTGTGATACGATTCACAAAAAATTGTGATTTTGATGATAATTAATTTTGATTTGTGCTTCCGTCATTCACCGTTGTTTGCGGCGATTGTCGATAAAACATATGCCTGTCGTGATATCAATACGGTCTGGCAAAAATATCTGGGGCTGCCGGGCATCGATACTGTTTCATACCCGCTCGAGGCGTTATTCAACCAACAGAACGATGCTGCACTCGTCAAGCAGATTACACAGGTTATACAGAACGGTATTGTGATGAGTGGCTGGCCGGTATCGCTATCGCGGCTGCAGTCGGAACAGGACCATACCGAAAGCGTTACGCTTCGGGGCATTCTGTCGGCATGGCGCATAGAACAGGCAGACGACAGACGACAATACGCGCTGCTAGTGTTTACAGAAACAGCAGAATACAGTCGTGCGATCAATGAGCTCAATCAGTTGCAAAAGACGCATGAATTGATTCTTAAAGCGGTGGGAGAAGGGATTTACGGCGTTGATACGCAGGGCAATACAACCTTTGTAAATGAGGCGGCAACCCAGATTCTGGGATGGCGTGCCGAAGATGTCATTGGAAAGTCTCTGCACGACATCCACCACCATTCCTATCCGGACGGCAGACCATATCCAAGCAGCGAATGCCCGATTTATCGCGCATTTACAGATGGCGAAATACACCAGGGAGATGATGAATTCTTCTGGCGCACAGACGGCACGCCAGTTCCCGTTGAATATATTAGTACGCCTATTCGTGAGAATGGCGAGCTGAAAGGGGCGGTTGTTGTCTATCGAGACATCACCGAGCGCAAAAGAAACGAACAGCAACGTGAAACGGCCTATGAACAGATCAAAATACTGAATGATTTGCTCGCGCATGAGCGTGATTATCTGCGGGATGAAATCAATATCACCATCAATTTCGGCGAGATCATTGGCGAGAGCCAAGCTTTAAAACGCACGCTTGCTCAGATTGAGGCCGTCGCCAAAATGCCGACCAGTGTGCTGATTCTGGGTGAATCAGGGGTTGGAAAAGAAATGGTGGCACGCGCAATTCATGCGAATAGCGCCAGGGCTGACAAGCAATTGGTAAAAGTGAATTGCGCTTCTATCCCTAAGAATCTTTTTGAGAGCGAGTTCTTCGGGCATGTGCGCGGATCATTTACCGGCGCCCATCGCGACCGGTTCGGACGTTTTCATCTGGCCGCAGGCGGCACTCTTTTTCTGGATGAAATCGGCGAGATTCCTCTGGATTTGCAGGGAAAATTGTTGCGTGTTTTACAAGAGCATGAATTTGAGCGTGTAGGGGATGATAAAACAATCAAAATTGATGTGCGCATTATCGCGGCAACCAACCGTGATTTGAAGGCTGAAGTCGATGCCGGGCGGTTTCGTGAAGACTTGTATTATCGCCTGAGTGTTTTTCCGATCGAAGTGCCGCCATTGCGAGGGCGTGTCAAAGATATCGGCCCATTAGCAATCCATTTCTTGCATAGTATTTGTACAGAACTGGGACATGAACCTTTATCACTGACGCAACAACAGTTGGATAGTCTGAGTAAATATCATTGGCCGGGCAATATCCGAGAGCTCAAGAATGTCATCGAGCGGGCTGTCATTCTGACAAAAGGCAAGCGACTCAGACTTGATCTGGCGATGCCCGGCAATCATGAAGTCAAGCAAACATTGGCCCATATACCAACCGAGGAAACAGAATTCGTAACCGAGGCCGTTTTTCGTGAGAAGGAAAAAATAAACATATATGCGGCCTTACAACACGCAAACTGGCGTATATCCGGCACGGACGGCGCCGCGGAATTATTGGGCATCAAACCATCTACCTTTGCTTACAGAATGAAACTATATGGCATTAAGAAGCCCGATTAGAACCCGCATCATTGTATCAATGATAAATTTCCCGAAGACACAAATCCCGGAAGATTTGCTCTGTTATCCGCTAAACTTGTTCAAACCGAATCTCTCTAACAGAAACTCTCATCGCTGAATGACAGGAAACTTGATGACTAAAAACCTTATTTCAATTTTGATCGGCCTGACGATGGCAACTTCCGGCTTTGCGCATCAACACATCCGTCCCGGATTATGGGAAATCACCACAAAATCGGATCTACTGGCGCTGGTACCGCATATTCCCGCTGAACACATGCAGCAACTGAATAATCTCGCCAATCGCTATGGTCTTAAATTGCCAAAAATTGACAATGGCGCAGCCATTTCACATCTATGCATTACGCCGGAAATGGCGCAACAGGAAATCCCTACTTATTTTTATGAAAACCGTTCCGGCTGCACCGTACAAAATGCCACGCGCACCGGCAACAGCTACAAAATGGATCTGGTATGCGCAAACCAACATTTCCAGGGTACCGGATCCGCACAAGGCACATTTACCAGTTCTGAAAGCTTCTCGGGAAGCACCGAATTCGACAGCACCATAAGCGGTAATCCGGTCTATGCAACAGCTGAAACCGTTGGCCGATGGGTAGGTGAACGCTGCGTCGCAGTTAATCCATTGCAATAGCCACAACACCATGCATTCATCTCAAGTTACTATATAATTTGACACGTTTTATTCGCCAACCGGTAGCGCGTGTCAGCGTGCAGATAAAGCATGAAAAGCATGATAAAATTTTGTAGTTTCGTGGTGCTGGTAAACATAAGCGTTGCGTCATGCTATGCATTCAATATCACCTATAAAGGTGGTCCCAGAATCAAGAGTGATGATGGCAATTTTGAGATAGGACTCAACGGCCGCGGACATTTCGATGGCCATTCGCTATATCCAGATCAGGCTAATCCCGATTATCCGGCATTCGGCAGTCAATTGCTAAGTGACAATGATCACGATGGCTTTAATTGGCGCAGAACCTACGCCACAGTAACCGGAAGAATTCATAGCTTAAATTTTAAATTTGAAAATGACTTTGCGGTTAATGCGATCAGCCCTTTTCCTCATAGCCTTCGTGAAGCCTGGGTATCCACCAAACTAGGCCCAGGTCAACTAACAATCGGGCAATTCAAACCCTATCGCGGCTTGGAGGAAATAACCAGCTCTAACGAAATTACACTCATGGAACGCCCATCGACTTCTGCAACCGGACTGTACAGCGGACGGCAGTTCTTAACCGGCATCGGTTACCGCTCCATGCTCAGAGATAATATTGGCGTAGGTATCAATGTGATGAGCCTCTCTCACTTTGGATTGCCTGTTGAGGGCATCATCTACGGCGGCCGCGCTGTTTGGTTACCTTTAGATAAAGAAGGCAATATTCTCCACCTCGGATTTTCTATCAGCAGAGATACTGCCAATCGAGATTCGCTATCTGCCAGGATAGTCGATGTTTATGGCGGACGACTGGGCATCACGCAATCCTTGGGAGTTGCGGGGGGAAGCTTTGGTGCGCCCCATAGCAATAGCCAATCGACTTTCTCTGCAGAAGCAGCCTACGCTATCGGCCCGCTTACGCTACAAGGGGAATACGCAATATCAAGGTTGGATAACACCCATCAAGTCAGCGGAAACTTAAGAAACTCCACCATTCAGGCTTTTTATGCGCAGGCAAGCTGGTTTGTGACAGGGGAACATGCAGTTTATAGAAAAGATCGCGGTGCTTTCGGCAAGCCTCAGCCGAGCGGCAAATGGGGTGCAGTGGAAGTTGCCGGGCGCTACGATCTTGCTGAGAATATCGATCAAAGTCTCATTGCCAATCCTTGTGGAACCGGCACCTCAAAATGTCAAGTTCAAGTCATTACGTTTGGAGTGAATTGGTATCCTTACCAAAATATCCGTTTTATGCTGAACTATTACCTATCAGAAGCCATGATGGGTAATACCAGCCCTAGCACACCGACACACAAAGATAACCTATCTGTCGTTTCTTTACGTACGCAAATAAGTTTTTAGCTTAAATTCAATTTGTAAGAATATCTTCTGTTGTAGTGTCACACCTGCTAAGATTTAAACACTCAAAAAACTCTCAAACAAATAAGGTGGCAAATGTCTGAATTAATTGAACTTACTTTTTATTCAATAATTGCATTGGTGGTAGGATTTGTTGCAGCTCAGATCATCACCAATAAGTTTTTTAAATAAAAAATTAACTACAGAATTCTGCCGCTTAAGCAGCATTGCGTTCAGAATGCTTTGGTAATATAGAATTTATAATGCGCTATTCAATGATAACCCCACCGCCTAAGCATACCCTGCTTTCATAAATAACGACGGATTGACCTGGTGTAACAGCCCACTGGTCCTGTGCAAAATCTACCTGACAATAATCCTGGGTAAGATTTGCAATCGCACAAGGCGCATCGGCTTGACGATAACGGGTTTTGGCAGCATAAACCCAATTGCAATGCGGTTGTTTTCCACTGATCCATGTCAAATCAGTTGCTTTCAAGGATGGTTTTAGTAAATCGGGATGATGATGGCCTTGCACGGCTATCAGAATATTTCTGGTCATATCCTTGTCGGATACAAACCACGGCTCATCGCCGCCATCACGCGTACCGCCAATTCCCAGCCCTTGTCGTTGCCCGATGGTGTAATACATCAGCCCAATATGCCGACCGATCACCTTTCCTTCAGGGGTTTGAATTTCTCCGGGTTCATGCGGGAGATAGCGATTAAGAAATTCCCGGAATGGGCGTTCCCCAATAAAACAGATACCTGTGCTGTCTTTTTTGGAGAAATTAGGCAGCTTTAACTCCTTAGCGATCTTACGCACTTCACGTTTATACAGGTGCCCGATTGGAAACAGCGTATTGGCAAGTTGCGCTTGATTCAATCGATATAAGAAATAGCTCTGATCCTTAGTACCATCTTCGCCTTTTAATAACTGAAATGCATCGCCAGCCTTACGCACCTGTGCATAATGCCCTGTCGCAATATAATCAGCCCCCAGTTTATTGGCATGATCCAGAAATGCTTTGAACTTGATTTCAGCGTTGCACAACACATCAGGATTGGGTGTTCGTCCGGCCTGATACTCTGCCAGAAAGTGTGAAAAAACCCGATCTTTGTACTCAGTCGAGAAGTTCACTACTTCGATCGGAATATCAATGACATCCGCAACCGAAACGGCATCCAGAAAATCCTGACGGGAAGAGCAATATTCATCGGTATCATCATCTTCCCAGTTTTTCATAAACAGACCAACGACATCGTATCCCTGCTGTTTCAGCAAATAAGCAGCTACCGACGAATCAACACCGCCCGACATTCCGACCACCACACGCTGTTTTTTCATTACTTCATGACTCATAGTGCGTCAGCAATTCCAGCGAATAACGTTTACCGGCAATATGATCCTGGATGCATTGCATAACCAGTGGACTGCGATGACGTTGAATCCTTTGACGAATCTTATCCAAATCGAACCAGGCTGCACGCAAGATACCATCATCGAGCACACGTTCCGGATCATGATGTGTCACGCGACCGCAAAATGCAAAACGAATATACGTGGTATCCACGCGATGCGAGTGCCATTGATAAATACCCAGCAAATATTCGGGTACAAAGGTATACGCCGTCTCCTCCAGTGTCTCCCGTATGGCGCCCTGAATAATGGATTCTCCCGGATCCAAATGCCCCGCGGGTTGGTTTAAAAACAAACCACAACCAGCTTCCGGTTCTTCCTCCACCAGCAAATACTTTCCATCTTGTTCAATAACGGCCGCAACCGTTACATTGGGTTTCCAAATCATAGTTTTTTGTACGGTAAAAATTAATAATGAAAGACCGATTAGCAAAAATACTTTACATCTCCGCTGTTAGCCTGGAATTTTCTTATTATCGCATCGGCGCTATGAATTCGGTTGAAATTAATCAGGTGATGATTGATCTGAGTTAATCAAATTGAATAACGAACAAATCGGATAGTTGACTAAATCAATCGGGTATTATATAGTTGACCAAATCAATCGGGTATTATTAATTCAAAGATATATTTTTCCACAATCAGCGCCACCCGATTTTCAAAAAGGAGCCATTATGCGATTAACAACGAAAGGTAGATTTGCGGTGACAGCGTTACTTGATCTTGCTTTGCAACAAAGTAGTCATCCGGTAACATTGGCGGATATCAGCCAGCGGCAAAAAATTTCATTATCCTATTTAGAACAATTATTCGCAAAACTACGTCAATCCGAGCTTGTTGATAGCGTGCGTGGCCCGGGAGGCGGTTATTGTCTTGCCAAAGACTTGGATAAAGTATCGGTAGCTGACATTATTCTTGCGGTCGATGAACCAATTGATGCAACACAATGTGGCGGTAAAGAAAATTGCCATAACGATGGAAAATGTATGACTCATGACTTATGGGCAAAATTAAACGATCTCATTTTTGAATATCTTGGTGCAGTAACACTTAAGGAGCTTGTTGATAGCCAGATAAACCATCAACATAATGACATTGTACCGCTTATCGATATGCGTGAAACGACTGCTGCATACAATTGAGCATGGTCTATTAAAAACAAGTTTTCAGTTTTCAAGAGTCTTACGATCTAGTTGTCGCAGAACAATTTTACTCAGTCTGTGTCTAATTGATTGCTGATGTAAGTATAATAAGCATTTGTTTATAATGAAATAAAATATTGGATTAATGCTATGTCAATTACACTAACCGAGAGCGCTGCAAAACATATCCAGCAGCAACTTGCAAAACGGGGTAAAGGGTTTGCATTTCGGATTGGAATTAAGAAATCAGGTTGTTCAGGATTTTCTTATCTATTTGATTATGCAGACGAGATACAGCCAGATGATCAACTGTTCGAATCTCATGAGACTAAAATTGTTGTAGATACAAATAGCTTGCCTTATCTGGACGGATCGCAAATCGATTTTACTAAAGAAGGTCTCAACAGCACATTCAAGTTTGTCAATCCTAATATTGATAATACCTGCGGTTGTGGTGATAGTTTCAGTGTAAAAGAATCTGCTAAGATTTAGTCAATAGCAACTTCAATTACAATATACAAAATAGCCTGATTATCAGGCATCTAAGACGATAAGATATCTTATTTAAAGATACTAAAATAAAGGAATAAACCAAATGAGCGCAGTATTGCAAAGTCTGGTTAATCAACCGTATAAACATGGCTTCGTTACTGAAATTGAGTCCGATATCGCACCTAAAGGACTCAATGAAGAAATTATCCGATTAATCTCGACCAAAAAGAATGAGCCCGAGTGGCTTTTATCATTTCGCCTGAAAGCCTATCAGAAATGGCTGACAATGACTGCGCCTGAATGGCAGAATGTTCATTATCCAAAAATTGATTTTCAGGCGATCAGTTATTATTCAGCGCCAAAACCAAAGAAGAAATTGGCCAGCATGGATGAAGTTGATCCTGAATTATTGCGCACATTCGAGAAGCTGGGCGTGCCTATGCATGAACGTGCAGCGCTTGCCGGTGTAGCCGTCGATGTCATCTTTGACAGTGTTTCAGTAGCAACCACCTACAAGGAAAAACTTGCTGAGGTGGGTATTATTTTCTGTTCCATTTCGGAAGCGGTACAAAACTACCCCGAACTCATCCAAAAATATTTAGGCTCTGTTGTTCCCGTTGGGGATAACTACTTTGCAGCGTTAAATTCCGCCGTGTTTACGGATGGTTCTTTTTGTTTCATTCCCAAAGGCGTTAAATGCCCAATGGATTTATCCACCTATTTCCGTATCAATACGGAAGGGTCCGGGCAGTTTGAGCGAACATTAATTATTGCTGAAGAAGGTGCATCAGTTTCCTATCTCGAAGGCTGTACCGCACCTAGATTTGACACTAATCAACTACATGCGGCAGTCGTTGAATTAATTGCATTGGATAATGCTGACATTAAATATTCAACGGTACAGAATTGGTATGCTGGCGATGAAAACGGTGTTGGCGGCATATTCAATTTTGTCACCAAGCGAGGATTGGCCAAAGGTGTTAATTCCCGGATTTCCTGGACACAGGTGGAAACGGGTTCTGCCATTACATGGAAATATCCATCCTGCATTTTACGTGGCGATAACTCTGTGGGTGAGTTTTACTCGGTAGCCGTCACAAATAACTATCAACAAGCGGATACCGGGACGAAAATGATCCATCTCGGAAAAAACACGCGCAGCACTATCGTCAGCAAAGGTATTTCAGCAGGACACTCGAACAGTAGTTACCGTGGTCTTGTGCGCATTACCCCAACTGCAGAGAATGCACGCAACTATTCGCAATGTGATTCCATGTTGATTGGCGATCAATGCGGTGCGCATACTTTTCCGTATATTCAAGTACACAACAACAGCGCAACAGTCGAGCATGAAGCTTCCACTTCCAAGATTGGTGAAGATCAGCTTTTTTACTTTTCTCAGCGCGGTATTGATGCAGAGGAAGCGGTTTCAATGATTATCAATGGTTTTTGTAAAGATGTGTTTCAACAATTGCCGATGGAATTTGCGGTTGAAGCCACGAAATTACTGAGTTTCAAGCTGGAGGGTAGTGTCGGATGATTGATAAAAATAGTACAACCATCCTTTCGGTTCAAGGATTACGCGCCAGTATCAATGGCACCGAAATTCTGAAAGGTATTGATCTCACCGTTAAGAGTGGAGAAATACACGCCATTATGGGTCTCAATGGATCGGGCAAAAGTACTTTTGCAAAGGTACTCGCTGGTCATTCAGCGTATGGAGTCACCGCAGGATCGATTCAATTTGAAGGTAAAAACTTATTGGAATTGCCTCCCGAAGAACGCGCCCGTGCCGGATTATTTTTAGCTTTCCAATATCCCATTGAAATTCCTGGTGTAGCCAACACGCAATTTCTTCGCCTCGCCTACAATACCGTACAAGGGCAACGCGGAAAAGAAGAGCTAGATCCACTTGAGTTTGATGATTTTGTGCGTGAAAAAATGAAATTACTGGACATGAAACCCGATTTCCTGGATCGCAGTGTCAATGAAGGTTTTTCCGGTGGCGAGAAAAAACGTAATGAAATTCTGCAAATGGCACTACTGGAACCCAAACTCAGTATTCTGGACGAAACAGATTCGGGACTGGATATTGACGCACTTAAAATTGTGGCCAATGGGGTCAATCAGATCGCCAATCAAAATAACGCAACAATTCTGGTAACGCATTATCAACGCTTGCTGGATTATATCGTACCCGATTTTGTACATGTCATGCAGGCAGGTCGCATTGTCATGACAGGCGGTAAGGAGTTAGCACTGGAGCTGGAAACACGCGGCTATGACTGGATCAATGCAAACAAACAATCCGTTGCCGGAGTCATCGCATGAATGAAATAGTGCCTACGAATTATCTCGAGTGCCTGCTTAAATCATGGTCGACAAAACCAACCGAATTGCTGC
Source organism: Nitrosomonas sp. (assembly GCA_017984435.1). GTDB lineage: Bacteria > Pseudomonadota > Gammaproteobacteria > Burkholderiales > Nitrosomonadaceae > Nitrosomonas. The sequence continues at coordinate 10,197 of JAGNZK010000027.1, forward strand.
CCTGGTTGAGTCAATTACGTGCACAGGCCATTGATCATGTCGGTACACAAAGACTGCCCAATAAACGTGATGAAGAATGGCGCTTCACGGACATTTCGTCATTAGCCCACTTGCCCTATCAACCGTCACAACCTGAATACAATCTGCAAGCGCAGGATATTGAGCACTTGTACTTGAAAGAAGCAAAGAATCGTCTGGTGTTTGTTGATGGTCACTATTCTCCGCAGTTATCGACCACTATTGACCCGACAGTACTTATGATTGGCAATCTGCCGGCATTCTTATCCACGCATGCATCAATGTTGGAATCTCACCTGGGGCAATACGCAAAATTTGACAACAACGTATTTACCGCGCTGAATACAGCATTTCTGCGGGATGGTGCCCTGATAGTGGTTCCGAAAAACACCGCTATTGCTGAGCCGATTCACCTGTTGTTTATTGCCACGCAAAATGAAGTCACCAGTTATCCGCGCTGTTTATTGATCGGTGAAACGGGAAGCAATGTAACACTGGTTGAAGATTATGTCGCCTTGCAGCAAGCAACTTACATCACCAATTCGGTCACAGAAATCAGTCTGGCCGCCAATGCACACGCCAAACACATTCGCATCCAGCGTGAAAGCACGCGGGCTTTTCATCTGGCAAACTGCGTGGTATCGCTGGCGCATGCCAGCAACTATCAATCGGTCAGCATTTCACTGGGATCGCAGATTTCCCGCTACAACCTGGATGTTGGATTAACGGATGAAGCGGCAGAATGTACCATCGATGGATTGACTCTGATTTCAGATCGTCAACTAGCCGACACGCACACCTGTATCGATCATCTCAAGCCTAACGGTACCAGCCGTCAGCAGCATAAATGCATTGTCGATGACGCAGCACACGCCGTATTTAATGGAAAAATCATGGTGCGTCCGCATGCGCAACGTACCAACTCAGCGCAATCCAGTCGCAACCTATTACTCAGTAAGACAGCACAAGTGGATACTAAACCGCAACTGGAAATTTTTGCCGATGATGTCAAATGCGCGCATGGCGCGACGGTTGGTCAGTTGGATCAGGAAGAAATTTTTTATCTGGAAAGCCGGGGTTTATCAGAAATAGCTGCACGCAATTTATTAACCTATGCATTTGGTGCGGAAATCATCGGCCGTATCCCTGTCAGCTCGCTTAAACAGCAATTGGAACAAGCGGTTCTTAATCAGACCCAGAGTAACTAACCATGAATCCAGCGAATGTCTCTCTAAAATCTGAAATTTCCTCCGACTTTGATTGGAAAAGAATCCGCGCCGATTTTCCTATCCTTAATCTTAAAATAGACGGTAAACCGCTCGTCTATCTTGACAACGCCGCGTCCAGTCAAATGCCGCAGCAAGTCATCGATCGCTTGGTAAAATACCAAACCACGCAACATGCCAATATCAATCGTGCTGTCCACTATCTATCCGAAGTTGCCACGATGGAGTATCACAACGCACGTTGCACATTGCAACAATTCATCAATGCACGTGAAGATCGCGAAATCATCTTTACCAGCGGTACAACCGATGCCATTAATCTGGTGATGCACGGTTATGGACGTAAATTTATTAAAGCCGGCGACGAAATCATTCTGACCACGCTGGAACATCATTCCAATATCGTACCCTGGCAAATGCTGGCCAATGAAAAAGGTGCAAAAATCCGTGTCGTTCCGATTAATGACAAGGGAGAATTGGAAATTGATGAATATGAAAAATTATTTAATGAACGTACCAAGTTTGTTGGTCTGATTCATGTATCGAATGCGCTCGGCACGATCAATCCCATCAAGCGCATGATTGATTTTGCTCACCAACATGGCGTTCCTGTCCTGATTGATGGCGCACAGGCAGCACCTCATATCACCATTGACGTGCAAGCGCTCGATTGCGATTTCTACACTTTTTCTGCCCATAAACTCTGTGGCCCAACCGGGGTTGGCATTCTCTATGGCAAAGCTGCTTTACTGGAAGCCATGCAACCCTTTAAAGGCGGTGGTGACATGATTACTTCCGTCACTTTTGAGGAAACGATCTACAATACCATTCCGCATAAATTTGAAGCCGGTACACCGCCTATCGCTGCTGCCATTGGTTTTGGCGCTGCCGTTGATTATTTGACGGCTATTGGCATTGAACACATTGCTGCATATGAGTCCACCTTGCTGGATTATGCAACGGAATGCCTGAATGCGATTCCAGGTGTCAGAATCATTGGTACGGCTGCAGAAAAAACAGCTGTCATTTCCTTTACGATCGATGGCATTCATCCGCATGATATCGGTACCATTTTAAATGAGGACGGCGTTGCAGTTCGTACCGGACACCATTGTGCACAACCGGTGATGCAGCGTTTTAATGTACCGGCCACTTCCCGGGCCTCATTTGCCTTCTATAATAAAAAGGCAGAAGTTGATGCCTTGGTAGCGGGCATTAAAACTGTTCAAAAGGTTTTTTTATAATGCACACCAACTCACTGTATCAGGAAGTCATTCTCGACCATAATCGAAAACCACGTAATTATGGCAAGTTGGATCATGCCAGCCACCAGGCAGTCGGCCATAATCCCTTATGTGGCGATCGCTTAGATATTACACTGCAACTTGAGCATGACCAGATCAATAGCATTGCATTCCAAGGTGAGTCCTGCGCAATCTGCAAGGCATCCGCTTCGATGATGACGGCAGCAGTAAAAGGAAAATCCCGTTGCGATGCAGAAACACTGATTCATGAGTTTCGTGAATTAGCCACTGGAAAACTGGATCTCAATCACCCGCACCATCTCGGACGCCTCACCGTTTTCTCCGGTATACGAGATCTACCGACACGCGTTAAATGTGCAATCTTACCTTGGCATACCTTGCATGCCGCACTCAATTCAATCGCCAGCACATCGACTGAAGCCAATAATGATTCAGCGCAAGCGGTATCTAGTAGTTCTTAGTTTAGCGAAGTAGTACCCAATGTTAGATCTGTATCTGTATCTATATTGATTTAATTCAGTTCCACCACAATTTAATTATAGATGCCAAACAATCTTCCTGAATATTAATTGCAAACTCAATATTGATAAAAAATAAAATGCCAAAAATTGCTGATATTGAAGGAACACCCAATAAAAATGCTTTAAAGTTCATCCTTAAAGAACCCTTAACTTGGGGTATTGCACGATCGTACGATAACGCCGAAGCCGCTAAAGATGATCCGTTGGCTTCTGCATTATTTGATATCGATCATGTAACGAATGTTTTTTACATCGATCATTGGGTCACCGTTACCCAAGATGGGGAAGCTAATTGGCAAGACCTGGCACGCGAAATCGCCGATCCCATTCGCTCAGCACCTGCCGCCTCAGCACAGTCCGCCGAAACGGTAGCCGCTGCCAACAATGCACTTTCCGACTTAAGCCCGGAAGATCAATTACGTCTGGAAAGAATCAATGTTCTGCTGGATGAGGAAGTACGCCCCTATCTGCAGCACGATGGCGGCGATTTACATATCTTAGGACTCGAAGGCAATATCTTGCACATCCACTACCAAGGCGCATGCGGCACCTGCCCCAGTTCCATATCAGGCACCCTCAGAGGCATTGAAAATATGCTAAAAACCATCGAGCCTGATATACAAGTCATCGCCAGTTAATAGCAGTTTTCTAATCAATTCTCTGGAAAATGATGATGACACCAACGGCTTTTCGTTCCCGTTCGAGGTAGCTGCAATCATTTAAGATTTTTTGGTTGCTATCTTACGGTACCGGAAGCAATAGTCCACGTAACGTCAGCCCCACATTCGAGTCCGTATCCCGCAGTACCGGCATCGAATCCCAGTGCGGCTCGCTCATCGTACCCAGTAGATCGCGCATCTCGACAATCACCAATTCCTGCAACTCTCGGTCAGGCTGAGCTGCGACGCTAACAAGAAAAATAGCATCGGCTGCATGCGAACTCCCGATGTTCGCCTCGATCTGTTGGCGAGTCTGAGGCATCGGTCCATCCTGCGCAGAGACAACGAATAGCAACCCATCACTCGCGATTGACGGCGGCCCGATCCTGGACGGCAGTCCCGCCAGCGACGGCACAGTGAGATCCACAGCGTCCGACTGACCGAGTGCGACGAGCGCACGCCCGATAGGTAACGGTTGCAACCCATGCAGTGTCAGGCGGATATTCGGATCCGTTTCTCTGATCAATGGCATAGTGTTCCAACGTGGATCCCCCGCTTGTTCCAATACCTCCCGCATTTCAATAATTACGAGTTGGAGTAACTCTGCATCAACATCGGCCATTTTCGTCACGAGAATGGCATCCATCGCGCGAGGAAGCGAGGCCACGGCTTCCGCATCGAGATGCGTCTGCGGCATAGGGCCGTCCTGCGCTGAGACAACGAACAATACTGTATCCACGGGCCTCGGGGTACCACCGTACTGTACCGGGAGCCCGGCTAGCAACGGCTTTGCTGTATTGACATGATCGGGGTGGCCAAGGACGACAATCATGACCCTGCTTGCTGTTAGCAATAAATTAGGCAAACTGTCAATGTAAATCGGATTGACATTCCCCCAAGGACCACCCAATACATAGACGTCGTTATCGGTTGTGTTAACACCTGCATAAATAGTTGTTTCCGGATAAAACCGAAACAACCACGGTTCGCTACTTTGTGTTGTTTGATGGTTGGGAAAATACTGCGAATAATTATTCTCAGCCCAGTTAAACAATAAATATCGCTTCTCATTCATCTATAGGCGCCCGCTTCTTTTCAAACGCCGATTGACCATGCGATGGTAAAGCGATGCCAGCAATGGCCGAATCACCGGCAGACCGATCAGCCAAGCCAGCGGTTTTAGTAGTGATACCCGCGACATCAGCAAGATATAAGCATCAAGTTCGGAAACTATCTGTTGATACTCATCGCGAACATGCAATTCAGATAAAGCCTTGTGAGGATCAATACCCATATCACGCAGCTGCGCATCCTGCCCGCTGATATCGAACCAACACACATCTTCCCCATCTTTTCCCGCTAGCCTCTCATAGCTCTCCCGATCCTTGATGCAACTGGGACATGCGCCATCATAAAAAACAGTGATCTTTGGCTTTTCTTCACTCATTATGTTCGACAATAGGGGGTATAAAAACTTCATTGACTTGACTAAAAGAGCCTCCCGGTGTTGGTCCACCGCTGATTACGTATAGGCGCCCATTAACGACGGCTGAACCCAATCCATGACGTGCAGTGGGCATCGGGGCCATGGTACGCCACTGATCCATCGCAGAATGATAGGCTTCATTCGTAGCGAATGTGCCGTCCTTCGTTTCGCCGCCAATAACATAAATCCAGTCATTGATGATACCTGCGGTTATGCCGCTACGAGGCGTTGGAAGATTCGCGCGTGGTTGCCATTGATTGGACTGCGGATCATATTCCTCAACGGTTGCCAAATTACGGTGATAATCCAGCTTAGGCCGACCACCGATAGCATAGATCCGATTTTCAGTCGCTACGACTGCCAGATGATCCCGTGGCGTAAACATGGATGCGCCGGATGACCAGGTATTCGTTTGTGGATCAAAAATTTCCACAGCACCGGAATTATGTTTACCATCATACCCGCCTATTGCATACAAACGGTTCTGATACACTGCAACGCCGAGTGCTCCGCGCGCGGTTGGCATCGGTGCCAGCTCGCGCCATTCCCGAGTCGCGGGATTGTATTGATAAACCGTGGCAACCGCATGCCAGACCGACAAGAAAGATTTTGTAAAACCGCCCACTACATATAACATACCGTTAAGCGAAGCAATTCCCACATGATGCCGCCCTTCCGGTAGTGGCGTAGTGAATGACCAGGAATCAGCAGCCGTGTCATATACGGCCACCTCATTACTGATGGCAAATTTCAAGACGTTGTCCAAATTGGGCCTATTAAACCCTCCCACCACATAAATCTTATCCGCAATAGCCGCTGCAGCCACTTCTGTTCGTTGTGTCGGCGCTGGCGCAGCCGTTGTCCATGTTCCTGTTGGAACATCAGCGAGTGCCGGGTTGTGTATAAAAGTAAAAAATAGAATGCCTGTGATAATGAACAATCTTGAGATCAACATGAAATATTCCTCCAGCAAATAATCAACTTTAGCGAGCGTGAGCTCGGTAATTTTCAATCATTGTGAATCTTCTTTCTCTGAGTAGCAATCTAAAATGCACGCAAATCCGGTTTTGATAAATCCCCGCCATCGCCGAGGCATTGATCGCTTTGAGTCAGCAATATACCCTACCGTTCTCAAATCAGCCTGAAAGCTATTTTAAATCGATTTACTATTTTGATTGCAGAGCGCACACTAACTTTTGTTCCTAATCAATTACTTTTAAGATTAACCCCATAAAAATGAACATTCTCATGACCGGTGCAACAGGGTTCATTGGTCGGCACCTGGTATGGCGTCTGCAACAAGACCATCATACGATCAAAGTGCTGAGCCGGAATGGCATGCGCGCCAACCAAGAGTTAGGTGTATCGGCGTACGACTGGGACTATGCCAAAGAGGAAGTACCGGCCGCAGCACTGGAAAATATCCAGGTAATCATTCATTTGATGGGTGAAAATCTAGGTAATGGCCGCTGGACAGAGGAGCGCAAACGCGAGATTTATGATTCGCGCATCTTGAGTACTCGCAAACTAGTGTCAGCGGCGCCTTCCAGTGTGGAATGTTTTATCTGTGCTTCAGCGATCGGTATTTATCCCGGTCAGGGAGATGATGTTTATGATGAATCCTATGGCGTGCCTGATCATGGAAATTTCATGCAAACCATTTGCCATGACTGGGAAAAAGAGGCAGCGAACATTGAAAGCAAAGGGGTACGCCGGGTTAGCATTCGTACCGGTATTGTATTGGGTGATGGCGGCATGCTGGCAAAGCTCTTGCCACTATTCAAACTGGGATTAGGCGGTCCTGTTGGTGATGGATGCCAATGGCTCCCATGGATTCATATTCACGACCTGGTTTCGGCATACATAGCTGCCACCTTGGATACGCGCTATCACGGTGCGATAAATGTCGTTTCACCCAGCCCGGTACAATATCGGGACTTTGCCACTGCTCTCGGTAGAACACTCCATCGTCCCGCATTCTTTCCTACCCCGGCTTTTATCTTGAAACTGGCATTAGGAGAAGCAGCTGCCTTGGCCCTCAACAGCTATCACATCGTGCCCACGAAATTGCTGCAGACATATGGCTTTGAATTCAAATTTACCGATCTATCTACCGCGCTTGAGGATTTATTCGGGAAAGGCTGAAACAGTTTCGTAATGATTTGAAACGCCTGCATTGCTGATGATCTAATAAAAAAGCGGCATTAGCCGCTTTTTTAGATTCGAATATGTATCAAACACGCTTTCTGAATTCATTATTATGCGGATCGATCTCAATCTTGTCGCCAATTTCTACAAAAGCGGCTACCGGAATTTCAAATCCTGTCCCTACGAGCTTTGCCGGTTTCATGATTTTGCCCGTGGTATCCCCTCTTACCGCAGGTTCAGTGTATTCAACCTCGCGCACAATCGTGTTGGGTAGTTCCACGGAAATCGCTTTACCTTCATAAAAAGTCACTTGACACACATCTTCCATGCCGTCGATCAAATAATTCAGAACATCCGGCATATTGTCCGCTTCCACTTCAATCTGGTTATAATCGGCATCCATAAAAACATAGAGTGGATCGGCAAAATAGCTGTACGTACATTCTTTGCGATCCAGAACAACCAGATCAAATTTTTCATCGGCTTTATAAACAGTTTCCATCGTGGTGCTGGAAAACAGATTCTTCAGTTTCATCTTAACCACAGATGCATTACGACCAGATTTGGTAAATTCAGCACGTTGTACAACCATAGGGTCAGTACCAACCATCACGACATTACCCGAGCGCAGTTCCATTGCGGTTTTCATAGTTCAAATTCCAAAATTAAGTTGTAAGCAAAACTGATGTTGTTTTATATCAACAAACATCAAATTCATAAGCGGCGGATTATAGCCGATTTTCAACAAACTGCACCAGATTGGATGCCAAATCCTCTTGTTTCAGTAATTGTTTGCGCCAGCTCTCATGATGCTGCGTCAGAGCCTCTCGAAAGGCGAAGAAGTTTGTCCAAACGGTACTATTTATGTCATTGCCACCATTCCAGAAAATCCACATCTCACGCACAGTCGTTACCATTTTCATCGGCAATCCTCCGGTATATCGTTCAAGAAACGCATCCAGTTTTTTCCAATGCGCACCTTCCGATTGCGGATAAATATTCCAGATAAATGGACTACTTGCCCATTGGGCACGTACAAAGGAATCTTCACCGCGTACAAAATTAATATCGCAACTCCAAAGTAGCCAATCATAATCCATCTGCGCCATAAACGGAATGATCTGAATAGTTAGTTGTTCATGTTTTATCAAATAGTTAGTTTGTGATGATGCATGATTGAACAATGCCGTAATGCGTTCCGCTACACTTCCTTGTGGCACAACCAACAAAACGGGCACTGAAGATTCTGATAACACCTGAATAAGTTTTTTGACCGGTGCAGTGTCATAACAAAATAGTGAAATACGTATTTCGCCGGATTGACGCTCAGGTAAACCGTTGCGTTGCAAGAATGTTTGTTCTGTTGCCATGTTAAAAGCATCTCTCTGCGCCATTACATTCTTTTCGCGCAATAACCCGCCGGTGCCTTGCACAAAACCAGGGAAAAAACATGTTTTAGTTAAAGGGAAACGGGGATGTGGCGAAGGTAGACCATGATATTGGTTCACCCAAGACTCTGCGCTGAGATATTCCAGATTAATCCAAACCGGTTGTTTTCTCTGTTGCAACAGCATCTGCACGTAGCTATCCGGTAACTCACAAGCAAATGCTTCAATCACCACTTCTGCAGGGTCAACTTCTGTGAACGTTTGTCGCCAATGGCAGATATCGACACCTTGTACGACTTGATACTGAATATTCGGATTAATAGCCGGTGCAATGCAGGAAAAACTTACCAGATCATCGACCCATAACCGTACTTTCTGGTGATGTTCCTGTGTCAATTGTCTTGCCAGGCGCCAACAAACGCCAATATCGCCAAAATTATCGATGACCGTACAAAAAATATCCCAACGGCGTTGCATGGCAATGTATGGAATTGAGTGGTGCTTAACCTTTAATCATCGTGGCGAAAAGATCATGCGCATCCGAATCGGTAATTTCAACTTCGATGAAATCCCCAGGTTGTACGTTGACAGCTTCTTCCACGTAGACCAATCCGTCAATTTCCGGTGCATCAGCGCTACTTCTGGCAATCACGCCGTTTTCGGTCAATTCGTCAATCATCACGGTCATCCGCCGACCCACTTTCGCTGCCAAGCGCTGATGACTGATTTCTTCCTGCAATTGCATAAAGCGCGCACGTCGATCTTCCTTGATGTCTTCCGGTACTGGATCGGGCAACTGATTGGCTGTTGCCCCCTCTACCGGCGAATAAGCAAAGCATCCTACGCGGTCCAGTTGCGCTTCTCGCAAGAAGGTTAATAATTCTTCAAACTCGGCTTCCGTTTCGCCTGGAAAACCCACAATAAAAGTGCTGCGCAAGGTGATATCAGGACAGATCCGGCGCCATTGCTGAATACGCGCCAAATTATTCTCCGCATTGGCCGGACGTTTCATCGCTTTCAGGATGCGTGAATTGGCGTGCTGAAACGGCACATCCAGATAAGGCAATATCTTGCCTTCCGCCATGAGTGGAATCACTTCATCCACATGCGGATAGGGATAAACATAATGCAGGCGCACCCATACCCCTAACGTGCCCAATGCCTGCGTAAGCTCAGTCATTCGGGTTTTAATTGGTCTACCTTGCCAGAAACCGGTGCGGTATTTCACATCAACACCATATGCACTGGTATCTTGTGAAATGATCAGCAATTCTTTCACACCGGCATCCACCAGATGTTCCGCTTCCTGCATTACCTGATGAATCGGCCGGCTCACCAGATCGCCGCGCATCGAAGGAATAATACAGAACGTACAGCGATGATTACAGCCTTCGGAAATTTTAACATAGGCGTAATGCTTGGGTGTCAACCGAATACCTTGAGGCGGTATCAAACTGGTATAAGGGTCATGCGGTTGCGGCAAATGGGTATGGATGGCAGACATTACTTCCGGCAACGCATGCGGTCCGGTAACAGCCAATACTTGGGGATGGGCTTTTTTAACCACATCGCCATCTTCTTTAGCGCCTAAACAGCCTGTCACAATGACTTTGCCGTTTTCAGCCAACGCTTCACCGATGGCGTCTAGCGATTCTTCAACAGCACTATCAATAAAACCGCAGGTATTCACAACAACCAGATCGGCATCTTCATACGAAGGCGATATTTCATAACCTTCAGCGCGTAACTGTGTCAGGATCTGTTCGGAATCCACCAGTGCTTTTGGGCAACCCAGCGAAATAAAACCAACTTTTTGTGCAATGTGCTTAGAGGATGACATGTAAAAATAATTAGTGAAGAATATGAGGTGACAATGGAGCAAGTACCAAATTTTATCTGATAACTGCCGGTTACAGATTCTTTATCTGCAAGTCATTGGTAAAATGAGTAATTCTCTACCAGAGATTTTGTGTCACTGAAACAAGACACAATTAATATTGTGTTTCCGATTTTCAAAGAAGCAATCAGCCTTTTGCCCAACCGAGGTATCGCCCCAATGAATTCATGCACCATTCGATTACTACCTATCTGATAAGCGGCCATACCGAAATTGAGGAGGATTTTGAAAAAGAATCGGATGAGAAATTCTAATCTGTCCCAACAAACCGTGCTGCATCAATAATCGACCACAGATGAAAAATTCCACCAATAATCGCAGGAATGATCAACACTGCGAAAAAATAACCTATCCCGGCAATGGCAAAAAATAAAATTGCCGCTAATATCCGCCCTTGCACCAGTTGCCCCAAACCCGGGAAAAAGAAACTACAAACCGCTGCGAGTACATTTCCACCAGATCCCTGCCCTGACATTGTTCTCCCTCTCTCGATATTGTTACAAAATGCGGTTACTCATTGTACCTTCATACCTTATTAACACTGATAATCGATAGTCATCATATCACTTGTTGCCATTTTCTCTATCTCTTTGAATTATCTGATTTAGATTAAGTGAATTTCATTGAGATAGTTTAGGTCGCTCATTGCTAATTTTACATGACAACAATGGTAGGACTATTCCTACTCAACTATATCAAATTACTTAAACCTGTAGCATGTTTATTTTTTTGACTCAATCATCAGCTTTGCAGCTTCTTTTAACAGAAACTCTCTGAAAGCATTGGCTACACCGGATAAGCGCTTATTTTTCCGATTCACCACATGCCAGTAGCGAATAATAGGAAAGCCTTGCACATCAAGAACTTTCAAACGATTCATTTCAAGTTCCAATTCCGCAGTATGCTGCGACATAATCCCTAGCCCCATTCCCGCTTGTACGGCTTGTTTAATGGCTTCGGTGGTGTCCGTCTCCATGCCTTTATTGATTTTGATTTGATGTTCCGCAAAAAAACGCTCCATGGCACCGCGCGTTCCAGAACCGGATTCACGCACCAAAAAAATCTCTTTTTCCAAGCGCTTAACAGGTATTTTATGCACATGACACAGCGGATGATGCGGCGGTGCTATGACTACTAATGGATTCTCCATAAAGGATTCACTATCAATATCAAGGTCCTCCGGCGGTTGCCCCATGATTGCCAGATCAATCAGATTATCCGCCAATTGTTTCAATACTGTTTCACGATTCGAGACATTTAAACTGACGGTAACACCACTGTAACGTTGACAAAACTTTGCCAACAGATGCGGTGCAAAATAATTGGCCGTTGTCACCACCGAAATATTTAATTTACCGCGCTCCATACCTTTCAATTCATCCAGAGCAACTTCCATATCCGATAATTGTTGGGAAATTAAGCGACTATACTGATACAACTCCCTTCCTGCTTCAGTTAGATAAATTCGTTTACCTAATTGCTCAAATAGCGGTAAACTAATATTGTCTTCCAATTGCTTAATTTGCATGGAAACAGCTGGTTGAGTTAAGTGAAGTTCATCAGCGGCACGTGAATAGCTCAAGTGCCGGGCAACCGACTCAAATACTTTTAATTGCCGCAAAGTAAGATGCAACATGAATCATCTCAATAAAGTTCACATAAGCACAACCTTATCATAAATATCAGAATTACTGATTTGTTCTTATAGATAATTAACGCTATAGTACATTTCATCGCTTTGAGTAGTCATGTTTGATGTTTGTAACACAATATCCTCTCTTTTCTGTCTGTGTTGTTGGCTGGAGCTGAGTGGAATTTAACTGGAGAAGAAATTATGGCCGTAAAAACATATAACGCTGGTGTAAAAGAATACCGACAAACTTACTGGACCCCTGATTACACGCCGCTGGATACCGATCTTTTGGCATGTTTCAAAATTACGCCACAGCCCGGCGTACCTCGTGAAGAAGTCGCTGCTGCGGTGGCTGCAGAATCTTCCACAGGTACCTGGACCACCGTGTGGACTGATCTGCTTACCGATCTGGATTACTACAAAGGGCGTGCTTACAAGATTGAAGACGTACCTGGGGATGACACTTGCTTCTACGCTTTCGTGGCATACCCGATCGATCTTTTTGAAGAAGGTTCTGTCGTTAACGTATTGACCTCGCTGGTAGGTAACGTGTTTGGTTTTAAAGCATTACGCGCACTGCGTCTGGAAGATGTTCGTTTCCCGATTGCTTATGTCAAAACTTGCGGAGGACCTCCAGCAGGTATTCAAGTGGAACGCGATCGTTTTAACAAATATGGCCGCGCACTGTTAGGTTGCACCATTAAGCCCAAACTAGGCCTATCCGCCAAAAACTATGGCCGTGCCGTATATGAATGTCTGCGCGGCGGTCTGGATCTGACCAAGGACGATGAGAACATTAATAGTCAACCTTTCATGCGTTGGCGCGATCGTTTCCAATTCGTGGTGGAAGCTTGCCAAAAAGCCGAGCGTGAAACCGGAGAACGTAAAGGTCACTACTTAAACGTAACTGCACCGACCCCGGAAGAAATGTACAAACGTGCAGAGTTTGCTAAGGAATTGGGTGCACCGATCATTATGCATGACTACTTGACAGGTGGTTTAACCGCCAATACAGGTCTGGCTAACTGGTGCCGCAACAATGGAATGCTGCTGCACATCCATCGTGCTATGCATGCCGTACTTGATCGCAACCCACACCATGGTATTCATTTCCGCGTTTTAACCAAAGTGCTGCGTTTATCAGGTGGCGATCACCTGCACTCCGGTACTGTGGTCGGTAAACTGGAAGGTGACCGTGCGGCAACTCTCGGCTGGATCGATACCATGCGTGATAAATTCATCAAAGAAGACCGTAGTCGCGGCCTGTTCTTCGATCAGGATTGGGGTTCCATGCCAGGCGTATTCCCGGTTGCGTCGGGTGGTATTCACGTTTGGCATATGCCAGCACTGGTCGCAATCTTTGGTGATGATGCTTGCTTGCAGTTTGGTGGTGGTACCTTGGGTCATCCATGGGGTAACGCTGCTGGCGCCGCTGCTAACCGCGTGGCACTAGAAGCCTGCGTAGAAGCACGTAACCAAGGTGTTGAAATCGAGAAAGAAGGCAAAGCGATTCTAACCAAGGCAGCTAAAAGCAGTCCCGAACTAAAAATCGCCATGGAAACATGGAAAGAGATCAAGTTCGAATTTGATACTGTTGATAAGCTGGACATAGCCCACAAGTAAGCAATACATAACCAAAGGAGAAAAGCTGATGATTAATGCTACTTTTCTCCTTCATCTCTCTAAAGTTAAGGAATAAATAATGAGTGAAGTAATCGATTACAAATCACGTGTTAGTGATCCAGCAAGCCGCAAATTTGAGACATTCTCTTACCTGCCTGCGATGTCTGACAAAGATATTAAGAAGCAAGTGCAGTATTTAGTTAGTAAAGGCTGGAATCCAGCTATCGAGCACACAGAACCAGAATATATCATGGACTCCTACTGGTATATGTGGAAGCTACCCATGTTTGGTGAAACTGATGTAGACCGCGTACTGGCAGAAGCCGCCGCTTGTCATAAAGCTAACCCGAATAATCATGTTCGTTTGATTGGCTACAACAATTTCAACCAGTCGCAAGGTACCGCCATGGTGATATACCGCGGCAAGACTGTTTAAGACACAACGGGTTTCGTACCCTGGAACCCCCTTTACCTGCAACAGGGTCGGGGGTTTTTTTTGATCAAAATAAAATACTTATCAGATCGCTATAACAGGAGTTCATCATGAGCAAAATCATTGATCAATACCGCGTGACCGCAGAGCCCTATTACCATCCCGTAGCTGATGAAGTGGAATTATTTGAAGCGGCCTATTCAGTGCGCATGCCTATGATGCTGAAAGGTCCTACCGGGTGCGGCAAAACCCGTTTTGTCGAACATATGGCATGGAAATTAAAAAAACCGCTGATTACCGTCGCCTGCAACGAAGATATGACCGCATCCGATTTGGTGGGCCGCTTTTTGCTGGATGCCAATGGCACACGTTGGCAAGATGGCCCGTTGGCTGTCGCCGCACGCTATGGTGCCATCTGCTATCTGGATGAAGTCGTTGAAGCACGCCAGGATACCACCGTGGTGATCCACCCATTAACCGATAATCGCCGTGTCTTGCCACTGGAGAAAAAAGGTGAACTCGTTCATGCACATGCAGATTTCCAGATTGTCATTTCCTACAATCCAGGGTATCAAAGTTTGATGAAAGACCTCAAACAATCGACTAAACAACGTTTTGGCGCGCTGGATTTTAATTACCCCAGCCATGATATCGAAAGTGAAATTATCGCGCATGAAACCGGCGTATCCACTGAAATTGCAGAAAAACTGGTATCGATTGCCGAACGTGCACGTAATCTGAAAGGTCATGGATTGGACGAAGGCATTTCAACACGCATGTTAATTTACGCCGGCAGCCTTATCGTCAAAAAGGTAGATGCCCATGCCGCTTGCCGCGTTGCCCTGGTGCGCCCCATTACCGATGACCCTGATATGCGTGATGCACTGGATGCCGCTGTTTCAACTTTCTTTAATTAAAATTTGGCGAATTCATTGCATACCGTTGCTCAATAATCTTTTATAAGAGTGTGTCACGATGAGTATTAATCTGGATGACTACAAAGAATTACTGGAAGATCTGGAACCGGAATCGATTGAATTGCTCAATCACGCTTGGCCTGAAGTAGTCAAAACTTTTTCGGCGCGCGGACTGGATAATTATCTGAAAGGCGTCTCAGCACTGCGTGGATTAGGCCGTGGACGCAGCCTGGTGGATTGTTGGATTGACGAAATTCCATTGGTTACCAAAGAAATTGGTGAGGATGTCATCAGCGATCTGGCGACTTCCGTGCTTTCACTCGCTTCAAGAACTTCAGGTGCGGTGATCGAACTAGTATTAGCCACCTCCCCTACAGCCGCCAAGCGCTTGGGCGATGCGCAGTTATTTCAGAATTACCTGCAGTTCCTGAATACACTGATTGCACAAGCGCCGCGCGGCATGCGCCCCATGCTCAACAAACTGGATATCCTGTTCGGGCAACTGACGCTGGGGGGCTTACGCCGTTGGGCGATGTGGGGAGCCCATGCGCATCGCACGAATTATGAAGAGCAGATGAAATACTTTGGATTGGAATCCAAGGAATCGCTCGCGGTTTTACAAAAGGAACGTAAAGGCACGCTGTTTGTGGATGTGCAGCGCCGCATCAATATGTATCTGCGCGCTCTTTGGGCACGCGATTTTTTCATGAAACCCACTTCCGGTGATTTTGAGTCGCGCGAGGGCTACAAACCTTATATTGAAAATTATTTCATCTACTTGCCCGATGCCTATGACAGCCATGGCGATGTCACCGCCACCGAAGTTTATCGGGCCGCCGCCGCACATGCTGCCGCGCATCTGGTGGAAACCAAGCAACCCATTTCCGCGGAAGGATTAAATCCGATGCAAATGGCGGTGATCTCCGTGATAGAAGATGCACGCATTGAAGAACTTGCCATTCGCCGCTTTCCCGGATTGCGTAAAACCTGGGCTGCGTTGCATACCGCCACACCGGACATGGCTGCCACGATGGGAGATTATCTCAATCGCTTGGCACGTGCTTTACTCGACCCGAATTATCAGGATAAAGATCCCTGGATTACGGAAGGCCGTCGTCTTTTTGCAGCCGCACAGGACAAATTGGACAGCTATCAAATCTCCTGGGACATCGGAGTCCAACTGACCCACAGCTTTAGAGAAAAAAATATCCCTTTCGCCATACATACGGATCACCTCACCGCACCCTATCGCGATGACAATCGTTATTTCTGGGAATTCGAGGAATTTGATTTAAATAAATCCCTATCGGCTGGCTATGAAGCACCGAAACAAGTGCGCAAATACGTCAATGTGATGGAATTCGCCAACGAAGTCGAAGTGGAATCAGCCGGAGACGATGCGCAGGAAATCTGGGTTATGGGCACTGAATTCTTCCCCTATGAAGATACCGGTGTTTCCTATAACGAACTGGAAGGTAAAGAACCGGTGTCAGCGCCCTATCACTATTCCGAATGGGACTACCAGATTCAGCTGGAACGCCCTGATTGGGCAACGGTACAGGAAAAACGCGCCAAACTGGGTGATATGCAATGCATCGACGACATCGCGCAGCAATACAAGCGTGAGATTGCACGCATGAAGTTTTTACTGGATGCGATGCAACCACAAGGTACTCGCCGCATCCGCAAACTGGAAGATGGCGATGAAATCGATATCAACGCCGCCATCCGTTCGATGATCGATATCCGCATGGGCATGCAACCTGATCCCCGTATCATGATGCGCTCGGTGCGCAAGGTTCGCGATATCTCGGTATTGGTATTGCTGGATCTATCCGAATCCACCAACGAAAAAGTCACCGGGCATGATTACTCCGTGCTGGATTTGACCCGCCAGGCCACCGTACTGCTCGCAAACGCCATTAACAAAATCGGCGATCCGTTTGCGATCCACGGCTTCTGCTCGGATGGGCGCCATGACGTGGAATATTACCGCTTCAAGGATTTCGACCAACCCTACAACGAAATCCCCAAAGCCCGCCTCGCCGGCATGACCGGACAATTGTCCACCCGCATGGGCGCCGCCATGCGTCACGCCAGCCATTACCTGAAATTGCAGAAATCGGCGAAGAAACTACTGCTGGTCATCACTGACGGCGAACCTGCCGACGTCGACGTACGCGACCCGCAATACTTGCGCCACGACACCAAAAAAGCCGTGGAAGAAGCCGGTCGCTCAGGTATCCTCACCTACTGCATGAGCCTTGATCCACGCGCGGATCAATATGTGTCACGCATTTTTGGCGAACGCAATTATCTGGTGGTGGATCATGTGGAACGATTGCCGGAGAAACTACCGGTGTTGTATGCGGGATTGACGAGGTAGGTAGGTTTGTTCGATTGGGTATACAAAAACAAAATAATGGAAATAAACCGTAACTCCGCTATCGAAGCAGTGATTGTTCTAAATTACCCGATCGCAGATTTTGTAGCTGGAACAATTGTATTTATTGACTATCGCGCACGCTATAAATCAAAAGAACTTAGTGACATACAGTTAAGTGCGGTTGAAAGAATGTGCTTTTCACATCTTGCACTTTCACTTTTCAAATTACTAGAATTCTGGGAGCGTTACCATCAATTACTGCCAGAAAGACATCATGCAGATTTAAAGGAATTAAACAAAAAAATTCGTAAAAAAGGTGTTGAAAATTTTAGAAATAAAGTCTCTGGCCATATACTTGATAAAAAATCACAAGAACCATTAAAACCTGCAGAAATAACGAATTTACTTGAGGGATTAATTGGTGAACATGCTGATACCTTTCTCAATTGGATTAATAATCCATCTGCTAATACTTATCCCAATACTGTTGTTAGTATTGTTGAAACAATTCGAGACTCTATTGCCCGACAGTATGTTATTACCCCGGATGAAATTATTAATAGCGAATAGATCGAATAACCTTGCACCATCTCGGAGCAGTCTATCAGCACGGCAGAATGCACCGACGCCAGAAGGCGCATCAATCATGTCAATCGCGCCCATCCAACATATATTATTGATTCCCGCCTTCGCGGGAATGACGATGAGTGCGACAGGTTAATGGAGTAACGCCTCGAACACTAGCATCGCCATCAAACCCGCCCTGCAGCATGCCGTCACGCGCCGTACATTCCTTCCACACATTCGGGGTCAGGTCTAGAACAGAGAATATTTCTAGAACTCAAGCTCGATAGGATCGAGATGGTCTGAATTACTACAGTGCGGGGTAATTCCATCTTCATCCTCCACCTCATGAAACTTCCGGCTTCTTGGAAATCAACATACCTCAATGTTAGCGAAACCTCTCTGCAATCTCCAAGAAATTGTAGGAAATATTACGAAAGAATATCCGTCAATACAGAACTTATTCTTCCAAAAATACTATCATTCGCAATATGTTTCTTACGGAATAGAAACCATTATTTTTCCACCTTGTGTAGTAAGTCAATATAGATTAATACCTTTGCCGCATCATTCAGATTATTTCCTAAAATTTCTCTAAAAAATTCGATAGTTATGTCGCTATAACAGCTCAATTTTTACAACAGATACGCAATGTCACTAGACAATTAAATTTACGCAATTAAAGGGACGAATATGGAAGGGCTTATTGTTGAACCATCCAGAACATATCAAAAACTTCTATCATCTGCGATTGAGTTAGGTGGATTTGGAACCCAACAGGTTTCAACAGGCAATGAGGCCTTGATGCTACTTAAAAAACAATCCTTTGACCTTGTATTTATTGCGATGCATTTGCAAGATATGGATGCTCCTAAGTTTTCATCACATCTTCGAGCTGATTTACGTACTCGACAAATACCCGTAGTTATGGTCACTTCGAACGAAGATAAAAAACTATTGGATGAAGCATTCTCAGCAGGTGTGACAGAAATATTCGCTAAACATGAATTGGATAAGATCACAAACTATGCAGCACAATTCTCCAGAAAAAAATGTGGTAAAACAATATCCGGGCATATTTTATATATTGAAGATAGTCCATCAACTGCAAGCCTGACATCAACTGTATTAAGAAATAATGGGTATACCGTTGATCATTTTATTACTAGTGAAGAAGGCATAGCAGCATTCAAGAAAAATACATATGATCTGGTGCTCACTGATATATTGCTCAAGGGTAAATTAAATGGCCATGGCACTGTAAAAGCTATACGACACTTGGTGGATGATAATAAAAAGCATGTGCCACTATTGGTATTCTCTGTGCTTGACGATCCTTCGCACAAAGTGGAATTGCTGCGTCTAGGTGCCAACGATTATGTCACCAAGCCACTCATTCAAGAAGAACTGCTTGTAAGAGTCAGTAATTTTATCAATACTAAAAAATTATTGGACAAAGCTGTCACGCAGCAAAATGTTATACAAGAATTAGCAATGAAAGATCAACTGACCGGCTTGTATAATCGTTATTTCCTGATGGAAACTGCATCGGCAAGATTGCGTGAAGCAACACGCCATAATATCCCTTATAGCCTGATAATCGTTAACATAGATAAACTTAAGTCAATCAATCAAAGTTATGACCACTTGACCGGAGATATGGTATTGAGAGAAATAGCTTTCCTATTAGCTAAATCTATCCGTAAGGAAGATATTGCCGCTCGTTATGATGGAGAGAAAATTGTCTTGCTACTATCGCATTGTGATGTCTCAAATGCAGCGATTATTGCGGAAAAAATGCGTAAATCCATTCAAAAATTGCACCCTTCAGACTTGAATGTAACCGCAAGTTTTGGTATCGCTGAAATACAGCAAGATTCTTCAGAAGGTTTCACTGAGTTATTTAAAGCAGCCGATGAAGCCATTTGCCAAGCAAAATCAAACGGTGGCAACCAAGTGATTGCACGCTATTCGTAAAGAATATTCAACCATAACCCACTACCGCAAGTTCCTTAAAATTTATCAAAACTGAATTACTACAATTAATACGCCAAGCGCACACTCAGGTTAAAAAATCGCCCGCGGCGGAACTGCCGCGTAATCTCATCGCCTTGTGTAATACGTATATCATCATCGAGCAGATTCTGCATGGAAGCTTGCATCGACAAGCCTTTGTATAAATTCTGGCTGAACACAAAATCCAGTTGGTGTACAGGTTGTTCATATTTATCCGGCGCACCCAGCACCCCGGCTGCCAGAATGCGTTTGCTGGAAACGTTATATAATAGGGTAGCTTGTGTTTTCCAAATAGGATTGTCATAGCCGATCTGAAAATTAAAAATCTGTGCGGAGTGTCCTTGCAACGGTCTGTCGTTCGTTGTTTGCGCAGTGAGATTTTGGGCAGTCAATTGAATGTTCGATGCTGACCAGGTGTAATTGCCACCGACATAAAAATTCTGCAAAAGCGGGTGTACAAAATCCAATTTCTTTAATAACTCCAACTCAAACCCATAAATATTTGCTTTATCGGCATTTTGATAGGTATTGAGTCCGGCACTACCTTGAACCGCAACCAGTTCAATCGGATTGGTTAAATCTTTCCAGAAAAATCCGGCAAAGATATTTTCAGTCGGGGATAAGTAATATTCCCAACGTGCATCCCAATTGGTAATGGCCGTTTGTTTCAAATTGGGATTACCGACGGTTTCCTGGTTGGTATTGATATCGGTAAAAGGCGCTGACGATAATTCTCTGAAATCCGGACGTGATAACGTTTGACTGAAACCCGCACGCAGTTGTTGCTTATCCGTGAGAAACAAAGTTGCATTGACAGACGGTAACATATCAATTCTGTTAAGTCTGGCAGTCGTCGGCTTATTATTCAGGGAAACCGTATCAACTCTCTGATCGTTGTCTTCCCAGCGTAATCCACCCGTTATATTAACCCTGTCATACAACGTCCAATCCATTTTCCCATAGTAGGAAAACAGACTCTGGGAAGCGCTATATTTATCGCTGGGGCGCGTCACATCACGAAGCTGAAACCCATTTGTACCGATATACTGGGGTCGCAAAATACTTTCGAGTGATGGCTGCCCGATTACTGCTACATTACTCGCATCCGGACCAAAGCGAAAATAATTGAAGCGTTGAATGTTTGAATCCCTGGTTTTACTCTGGGTAATAAAACCGCTGCTCAAGGTCACCTTATGATGCGTTGCAGGTTGCATCGGCAATTTTCCATCAATCCGCCAACTTTGATCTTTATCAACCAAATCTGCGAACATGACCTGATTACTATCTGCTCGCTGAGAAAAGAATTCGTTACCTTGCCTATTGGAATCATAGCGATAATCCCGCGTTTTAGGTTCATCTCTATTGGCGGTTGCATTGGTATATAGCCAGTTAATGGATAAATCCTTCAGCCAATCCAATCGATGTTCACCACCCACCTGAGTCATCAATAATTGATTGGAAAAAAACTTCAACCTCGTTCTACGGATATCACTCGTCTCCGTATCGATAAAACCTTGCGTAATCCTCGCTTCATCAATCGATTGACGCAAAAACATGGTCTTAGCAAATACCCGATGATTGTCTTTGTACTGGAGTTCCGTTCCTGCATAACCGGTTACCTGTACTTCCCGCAGCGATCTTTGCATATCGAAATCCTGCACCTTTTTTAAATCCGCAGAGACAAATTCACGGCTGACCTCATTTTGTTTCCTGAATTCCTGTTTCCAGCCCGTCGCGGCTATATAACCTAATCTAAAATCGCCCAGCGCAAAACTATCTCCCATAGATGCCTGGAAACCGCTATCCGGCCCACGTTTTTTCTTATCAACATCCCATACCCCCGATAAGTCCTCACCAAACTTTTCGATCTGCCCAGGCGTAGCGCCACTTGGGTTAAACACAGATGCTGGTTGTAGATTCCCATCCTTAGTCGCGGCAGCAAGCGAATCAGGCATGGCGCGCGCACCATCGTCATAGCTGGTAAAATCAGCGCCGCCTCCTTTATAAGTCAATCCATCTTTAAAAGTCGTATTATCGCTGATACCCGTTTGCAAATTTAAATTGAAGAAGAATGCATCGGGAATGCCGCGTGTGCGCAATTCCACCGTACCACCCGCAAACTCCGCCGGACGATCCGCTGAATAAGTCTTCTGTACCATCACGCTTTCCAGAATATTGGTTGGAAAAAGATCCATCGGTACCACACGCCTTGTCGCATCCGGACTGGGAATGGCAGCACCGTTCACCAGGGTAGTTGTATATCGTTCACCCAATCCGCGGATAAAAATGAACTGGCCACCCACTAGCGTCAATCCGGAAGCTCGCCGTAGTGCACTGGCAGCATCGCTATCACCCGCCCGGCTGAATTGCTCAGCGCCTAATACCGTTGCAACAGAAGTTGCAGTTCGTTGTTCTTCGATAACTGATGCAACAGTACCCGCGAGATGAGGCTCCAACACCACATATTCCGCCAACTCAACACCAGCCGGCGTCAGCTTGAAACTAAGATCGGTATTCTGCGCATGCGTAACTTTCACTTCATCTTGCGTTTGACTGCTATAAGCACTATGCAACAACGAAACACTATAGTTGCCGGCGGATACAGTAGTGGTAACCTTTCCCTGCTTATCGGTTCTGAGTTTTTGTTGCGATCCGCTCAGAAAAACCTGTACATCCTTAACGGGTTTTCCGGTTTCTGCCGATAAAACTTGTACAGCAATTGTTCCTTCTCCCTGGTCGCGGCTCCCTGCAATCACCGCATCTGCGCCAGCCATGGTACCAGCCAGTGAGCTCTCAATATTCAATAGCGGTTTTCGCTTACTGGGAAAAAAAGTAACCAGGATTTGTGCATTCTCTGTAGAGCGCAATGGCAAATCAAACGTAAATTGCCGAGTTCCTGCTTTGATCGTAAATTGGTAGAGACCGGGAGGTAATTTTCCGGCTATGCTTCCATTCGTATTGGTCTTAAGCGGTGTGTCTCCAGCCTTCCAGGTATACGTTGCAGGAATCGCCTCAAAAATCAGTTTTGCGGTGGATTTGTCAAAGGATTCGCTACTGATCAACAATTCAGCATCCGCAATGGGCAATCCATTCTGGAATAAGTGAATGGAGAATTCCGCCTTTTCAGTCTCTCCCCAGGCAACAGGGCTGGCTAGCGTAATCGCTATAAAAACCAACACAGCAAAGGCATAAGATTTAATGGCCGGCAACGCATCAGACCATAAAGATTTGTTAGATTCAGTGTTCATTTGGCGTATCAGGCCCCCTCTCCACCTGCAATCCAATTGCTCGTGAAGATAAATTCTCAGTTAATCAGTTAAGAAAAGTGTCTTAGTAGGTGTTAAGGCGGTATCAACAAAAATACCGTGAATGATGTTTCTTGCGCAAAATTGACAGTCGATTGCAGCGATCGTACTAGGTACATTGCCATGGCTCGGTTTTGCAAACTTCCATCAAACGACGTAGTTCGGTCCCTTTCCTGAAAAGCTCGGCATTCTTCAAATGATCCAAATGTTTGTTAGCCTCTGGAAAGCGACCACTCGAAAACAAAGCGTAAGCCAACGCATAACGTACATCCTGATCTTCCAGTAGGCCGGTGCGATACAAACTGGATTCCATATTGGCAGCACGCTCATACTGTTTTAATGCCAAAAAAATGGATAGTCTTTGTTTAAATTTTACTTTCTGATCACCGATGCTTTCATTCAGCGTCAACGCCTTATGAAATCGACCTGCACGCCGGTAGATTTCTGCCGCTTCAGCTTGTAGATTGGGATTTAGTAGCCCTGCCTGCTCCAAAATAAATGCCGCCGAATTGAGTTTTCCCTGATCCAGGTAAGTGTGTGCGAGCAATTTTGCGACCATCTCGTCATGCGGAAACTGCAAGCGCGCAATTTCCAGAATACTGAGTGCTTCCTGGTACTCTTTACTGAGCCTTAATGCATTTCCTAAGGCGATATAATCGGTGGCGGTGGCTTTTGATCGCCGCAAATATTCTCTGCCGAGCTTGACAGCTTCTTGATAGAGTCCAAGTTCAACGAAATAAAAAACCTTGCGCTTGAGAAAGCGGAAATCTGCCGGAAAGGCTTTTTGTCCGTTGTTTAACGTATTAATGGCCGCATCGGTTTCTTTCAAATGCCAGTAGGATTCCGCTTTTAAGCTCAGCAAAGTGGCATCCTTATTGACCTGGTCGCCCGCTTTGCCAATCGCATCGATAGTCCGCTGATAGTCTTTAAGTCCAAAATAGACTTGTGCCAGATAGATAAATATCGCCTGATCTTTTTGTCCGTTCTTAACCGCCTGTTGCAAGCTGTCTTTGGCGGCGACAAGATCATTCAAACCCATATAAGCCAAGCCCTGCAAGGTGTAAAATCTGGCCAAATCCGTTTTCTTATTTTCCAGATCAACGCTTTGCAGCGCTAATAAAGCACGATCGCTATGTCCATCTTTCAGCATAATCGCCGCAAGTTCGATAAAATCTGCCTGCTGTGCTTTATTCTCGGCTGTCCATACAGAACTGCTGTAAAAGCCAAGGATCATGGCAACCATCATGCAATGGATCTGCTTGACTATCTGGTTTCTCATTTTATGCACCAAGATTAAGCCGGAAAATCAGGAGAGGTCGAAGCGAATCTTTTGCTTTGCCCATACCCTTACCGTGTCACCCTTATATTTTGCCGGTTCAAAATGCCATGCACGAATACCTTGTAAAGCAGCCGAATCAAAGATTCCCGATGGATTGGATTCCAGCACTTGTACCTGATTGACGGAGCCATCCATTTCAACCAGCACTGACAAAACCACATAACCCTTGACACCATTCTTTTTAGCTACCGGAGGATACTTAAAGGTTCCTCTGGTAATGGGTTTTGGCGGAACATCCACCAGATCCGCTGTCATGACAGCATTCCCCGTCTTACCCAGCAAACCATCATCCAGATTCCTCCCCTGTCCATCATCCAGGCCCAACAATCCCAGATCAATACCCGAAAGGGCTGTGTCGAGCCCTTTAAAAGGTGCAGGCGCTTGCGGCCGAGTGACTTGTTTTTTGGGCTCTACTTTCTTGATCTCTTTTTTAGGTTCTTGTTTGATTTCCCGGGTCATACTGATTTCTGTCACTTCCTGCGGCGGTGTTCTCTCAATCTTTCCCATATAATGATTCATCAGCACTATCAGGCCGAAAACCAGTATCACTCCGAATAGCATCGACACAGCCCCAGCCACGTGTTGTTTCAATTTCATCGTCTCCATTTTTCTCTACCCCGCTTCTTTTTTAGTTGCCACACCTACACTCTCGGCCCCTGCTAAACGTGCCTGATCGACGACTTCAACCAGCTTGCCTGCAGGAACACCTTCATCCGTCACTACCAAAACTACTTTGCTGGCAGAAGAACTCAATAAATCACGTAATTTGCTTTGTATCGACCACAAGCGTACCGGCTCGCCATCCATATAAGTGTCGCCGTTGCGGTCAATAAACAGGCGAATTGCCTTACTCGATGCCGCGACGGAACTACTGGCCTTAGGGCGCTCCAGTTCCAGTTTCATATCTTTTACGAAGGTCGTCGTGACCATAAAAAAAATCAGCAAAATAAAAACGATGTCAATCAACGGTGCCATGTCGATCGTGGCTTCAGCCTCATTGGATTCTTTACATCTCATCGCGCATATTTCCCATTAAGTTTTTTTGACAGTCGTTTGATGACACAGCAGGTCTTTGACCTGAGAAAGGTCCTGCTCAATTTGTTGCTGTTTCCGATTGAGGATGCTATGCGCTAATAAACCCGGGATTGCTACAGTTAGCCCCATTTGGGTGGTAAACAAAGCTTGCGAAATACCGCCAGCAATACCGCCGGATTGAGAATGCAGCGTCATAGTCGCCAACGAATCAAATGTTTCAATCATGCCAATCACGGTACCCAACAAACCCAGCAAAGGAGAAATCAGAATAACCACACGCACTAAAACAGAAAATTTTCCGATCTCTCTTTCATAATCATAAAAGGCCGCATCCAGGTGACGCCGCAGGTTTCTGACGCCTTTCCGCTTTAATGCAATACCTTGCTGTATCGCCCGCGCAACAATATTTTTAGCCGACTGATCTTGATGATCCTGGTAATATTTCAGCATGTCCCGCACACCCATTAACTTAGGCTCTTTCATGACCCAGAATCGATAACCCAATCCGTACCACAGTAACAAGATACAAAGCACCAGCGGCGGCATGACAATCCCACCTGCAACAAACAATTCCTTGATCAATATAGTAAATTCGGTAAGATTCATTTCAAGCGTTATTCAATACCAGGGTATTCTCATTCATAGTAGGTACAGCCGCCTCTTCCAGATCTAATCCACCACCCAGAAAAACATTGGTAATTCTGAGTGCCGAATGCTCCATGTCGCGTTTAATATTTCTTGCCCAGGAAGATAACAATGAGCCCAGCAATAAGGTCGGAATGGCGACGATCAGGCCCAGTTCCGTTGTGACCAGTGCGATGGCGATACCTTCCGACAATAATTTGGGATCGCCGGTACCAAACTCGGTGATCATGTCAAACGTTTCAATCATTCCGGTGACAGTTCCCAGCAAACCAAGCAATGGTGCTATCGAAGCAATCACTAAAATGGCAGATCCAAAGCGATCCAATGGCCCGGATTCTTGCAAGATTGCTTCATAAACGATGCCTTCCATGTGGTCTCTGTCATCTTTCAAATGACGCAATGTATATAGCAACACACGGCTTATTGCGGACGAGCTTCCTTCACAATTTTTCTTGGCAGCATCCAGATCACCTGCAGCAAGCTGCTGGAGTATCCGATCAGAAAGTTGGTGCGTATTGGCGCTATTCGAACGCAGTAAATAAGCCCGAATCAGGATGAGAAATACAGCAACGGCCCCGAGTATCACGATGATCCAGCCAATCGGGCCACCTGAATCGATGATACCGATGATGGTTTTTTTGGGTGTTTCTTCGATGGCGTTTGTGCGTGACTCAAATAAAAACAACTTTAAAATGTCAGGTTGCTGGTTTTTCGCCAAAGCATCTGCACTTTCCGCACCGGAACCCTTCCATATCTTGAAATCACCGCCCCCCGCAGGTACTAAACTACCACTACCATCGGTACTGATGCCATACGCTGCAATATTGCCTAAATGAATCAGCGTTCCCTGAGTCTGTTTGCCGTTTTCCAGAAAAAAACTCCCTGATTTTGTCTGGATTGCTCCAAGCCCTTGAAGTAAAAACTGAGCCTGTCTGAACAAATAACCTACTTTAATTGGATCATTCCCTTTAGTTTCCTTAATGACCGAAGGCATTTCAATGTCATGATTCTTCAGGGTTGCTTCTGCTTGCAGGTAAGTTGTTTCCAAGATATCGCTACGCTCAGTCACAGCAGCTTCTTTACGTTCAACTTCTGTTAACTGCGCATTGAGTTGGTCAATTTTCGTCGAACGTTCAACAGAACTGCGTTCAAGACCATTGATCTTGCTGCTAAGTGCCTGTTCTTCACGACTTGCTGTGGATTGATAATTCCTCAACCGGTCCACTAATTCACGTTTCTGTGCTTCCAGAAATGCATATTCACGTTTATAGGCAGTTTCCAGATTAACTGCTTCCTGCTTGGATGAGTTTTGCTTTTTAGGTGATACAGTTTCAGGCTTGCCTTCCGGTGTTGATACGGATACATTCTCGGAAGTAACTGCGGTTTTATTCTCTTTGGCATAGCCTGAACTGGCTATTGCCGTTAATATTAACGATATTACTAATATTTTTTTCATTTTCTCAACGGATTTGGTATTTCAAAATAACCCTGACGTATCTGTTTCTTCAACGAGTCAAATAAATTCTTGATACGCTCGCTATCACCAGCGTTATCGACTGCCTCAAATTTCCAATCGCCATCCGCTGATCGTCTGGCTACGCCACCTCTGTTATCTCTGGTTTGGAAAAAAAGAAATACCGTGCCCAGCTTTGCAATATCTACCAGCACCTTTTCTCCATCCAGCAATATGGTTTGCTGGTAAATTCCATTTTCCTTGCTTAAACGAATTTCATCTTCAATCAATGACCATGCCTGACTAACTGCTTTATTGGGATCAATCAGTTGATTAGCCACATTATTTTCGAGATCATGAATGGCTTTGATGCGATCCTCCGTTTTGAATGGAAAACCTGTCTGAATATGGCGTTTATAATCACTCAGAACCGTTAACAAGACGGGTTTTAGGTTCTCGCCCGATTGCTCGGTTTTTTTTGCGTTCTCGGTCATCTTTTCAATGGAATGTTGCAGCTTCTCGATACTCAGTTTTTGCCTTCTTTCCTCGACACTCAAATCTGCCAATTGCGAAGTAAGCGCAGACATTTTGCTGCTATGTTTTTCCTTCTCGGTATCCAACTGTGTTTGCAGTGTTTCGACTTCACCGCGGATTTTGGCCAGCGACTTTGCCAAATTCTCCAGGCTGCTTCCCATGACCACAGGAACGGAAAGCAATAACCCTCCCCCTCCTATGAATAAAATTATTTTCTTAAAAAAATGTTTATGCATAAATCCCGTTTAATCAAAAAATCGACTGAGATGCGTCATACCCGATTGACAATCAATCCCCATCAGCAATGTCCGCATACTACAAGTTGAATATTTCATTTTCATGACAGTTCGATGTCATTTAATCTCTATTGAGGCGGTGGATCAGGGAATATCAGAGATATTGATGGAGATCAGGCATTCCGAGGCAATGGGCAACTGACATCGAAGCAAGAAGAAATTCGGCAATTGAAGCGAAAGAAACGAAGTGAGATATTCGTTCATCACCCAAAGGAAGAAGACCTACCCGATTGGCTTGATGTGCCAACTCATGGGCGTGAATCGTAGCGCCTACTATGATTATGTCCGGTACGCTGGTAATCAGATTAATGCACGATTCTATGAGGAAATGCTTGAGACAGTTCGAGGCGTAGCAAAAGTCAGCAATGATACAAAAGCATTGAATGCGTTATGTTATCCGATTGGTCGCTGGAAAGCCCGAAGTCTGATGCGGGAAGCCGGCGTGCAAGTAAGGCACCGGAAGAAGTACAAGGTGACGACTGACAGCAATCACAAACAACTGGTATTTGAGAACAGGCTGAATCGACAGTTTGATGTTGCCAATCCCAATTAGTCCGCTCTGAATAACCCATAACGATGTGATTTTATGTAATAAATAGATAAATTTGAGCGGTTAAATTCACCAGTTCTTGGTAAAATTGCAGCAATTTCCTGCAAATTTAGCGAGAGTTACATGGGACCAAAACCGCGCACGCCAGAGAACAATGACTTATTTCGCCAA
>JAGNZK010000084.1 GCA_017984435.1 Nitrosomonas sp.
AGAATTAGCTGATGAGAAGTGTTGTTGAAAATAATTTTATGAGAATATGTTATCAAAAAGTATTCTGCTAATACCAAGGTCACTTAGCTATTGTAAACTCAGAAGATCTGAAGCTAATGAAACATCAGTGTATAGAAGTTACCTTTACCAGCACCCACCAGTATATTACTCACATAATGGTCTACTTTTTACGATCCAACCGATTGAGATTTCTGCTTCCATCGGCTTTGTTGTTGTTTTCTTTCAGTCACCCCGTGTTGGCCGTTGTATTCGGCAAAGTATTGCAGCCTTATGCAAGCTATACCTTTACTGCTGATGACAATATCTTGCGAATCCGCGATAAGCAACCGGCGCCCGACCGTCCTGAAGAAAATCAGGTACTTTTTAACGCCATCACTCGCGGGCATCTCGCTGATTTTTCTCATCGACTCACCGGTGGACTGATATTCGAAAAGGAAATCAGCCGTCAGCGATTAAGCGCCAATTTCAATTGGACCCATACCCGGTTTGAGAAATTCGACTATATGAATAACAATCTAAAAAGTGCGAACGGCAACTGGAACTGGTTCTTGGGCAACCGACTGGAAGGCAATATGGGCGCAAGCTACATACAGTCACTGATGCCAAACACATTTCAACCAGGTATTAGGGCCATACGTACCGAGCAGATACAGTTCATTAATGGCGCTTGGCACTTTCATCCCAGCTGGAGGTTGAATGGCGAGTACACTCGCTATGATCTTAATGTCAACAGTTCACTCGAAATCATGCGATTTCTTGCCCGCACTGAAGATCGGTTTGAGGGTGGAATCGACTACGTAACAGCCAGCAAAAATACTATCGGTGTTCTGTTTCGTAATGTGCTGGGGGATTTCACCAATCCTCCTCAGCAATCTAGTCAATCTAGTAATTTCGACTATGATCAAAAAGAAGTGTTGACCAAGATCAACTGGATCGTCTCTGCAAAATCCCGTTTCCTCTGGACAGGAGGATGGGTGGAACGAAAGAACGATGGATTCACGCAGCGTGATTTCAGTGGATTCAATGCCCGCTTAGCCTACACTTGGCAACCAACCGACAAGCTTGGATTGACGATTAATGGATGGCGCCAGACCGGTTCTCCACAGAATCTCACTGCCAGCTTCAGTCTTAATACGGGCGCTAGCATCGTTCCATCCTGGAACATCACGGAAAAAGTAAGATTTGAGGGAGACCTTTCCTATGAAACGCGCAGCTTTAAGCGCCTTCCGACTAGCGCTTTTAGTAGTGACCCTGATGCCCCTATTAATCCAGAAATAGCTCTTACAGGCAAACATAACACTTTCCGCAATGCCGCCGTAAAACTCATCTACAGCCCTTATCTTGGCTTGCAAATTAGTGCCACAGCTTACCACTCCGACTTGGATTCTGATGCCATCCGAGGCGGATTTAATTCGAATGGAGTTAATGTCAACTTACAATATATTTACGGAAAACGATGACAGCTAATGATTTACCTATAGTCGCCTTCTTTAAGCATTTATTTGATCCTTTCATCATTTGGAGCACGCTGATATTCACCGCATGGATATATGGCGAGGATTTCACCAGTTACTATTTAGTACTGGTCATTATTACCTTCTTTATTTCCACGTATATCTACGAGCGGATTCTGATTTACCGCAATTGGCGCAGAGGCCGGTTGCTTGCATACATGCGCGATACCGTGTTTGGCTGGCTCATTATCGTAACCATCCTTATATTCCTTGGATATGCCACTAAATTTCAAAATCAATTTTCTGAAAAGGTTTTGCTCACTTGGTTTATTGTCACGCCATTGATCCTGATCATCAGCCATATCATGGTACGCAGCATCATCGCCAATTGGTACACAAAAGGTAAATTACGCTCGACGATTGTGATAGGCGCGAATGAAACCAGCTTGGAATTCATCAAACACATCGCCGATCTTCCTTTCTTGCTGATCAATTATCACGGCTTTTTCGATGAACGCGACAATTCCCGTATCGCAGGTAATTTTGGACCGCACTTAGGCGGACTTGTTGATGTCATCCCGTATATTCACAAACACAATGTCGAGATGATTTTTATCAGCTTACCCATGTCCTCTCAGCCACGCATCCAGAAACTGATGGATGAGTTACCTGATACGACGACATCCATTTATTTTCTTCCCGATATTTATATCTTCGATTTGATGCAAGCCCGCTTCGACTATGTCGGCGATATCCCTGTGGTTGCCATGAATGAATCGCCTTTTATCGGTATCGATGGCGTAGTTAAGAATGCGAGCGATTTTATACTGGCTTTGGTGATCCTCATTTTGCTGCTGCCGTTTATGCTGTGTATCGCCCTGGCCGTCAAAGTCACTTCACCCGGACCGATTATCTTTAAACAGCGTCGCTACGGACTCAACGGTGAGGAAATTGTCGTTTATAAGTTTCGCTCCATGACCGTCGCTGAGGATGGCCCCAATGTTGTGCAGGCGAAAAAAAACGATCAGCGGTTTACTAAAATCGGAGCCTTCTTGCGCCGCACATCGCTGGACGAATTACCCCAATTCATTAATGTCTTGCAGGGGCGCATGAGCATCGTCGGCCCACGCCCTCATGCGGTGGCTCACAATGAGCTGTACCGCAAACTGATCAAAGGTTACATGCTGCGCCACAAGGCAAAACCCGGCATTACCGGTTGGGCTCAGGTCAACGGATGGCGCGGTGAAACCGAAGAATTGGACAAAATGAAGGGACGCATCGAGCACGATCTCTACTACCTCCAAAATTGGTCCATCTGGCTCGACCTTTGGATCATCCTCAGAACCATCTGGACCGTCATCCGTAAAGATAATGCCCACTAACAGGCCGTTGAGAAACATTCCCGAAACAGGCGACTATCAGGCAAAAATAGGTCAAAAACGCAGTCTAT
>JAGNZK010000028.1:0-8774 GCA_017984435.1 Nitrosomonas sp.
CCGGAACCCGCCGGTTGCGATTGACCGGTGCTTTTAGCGACTCCCAGAATCGTTTGGAAATAATGCGTGTACTGACTGCCCAGCGGATCGGTGACAATCGTGTTGCTACCGTCGGTGCTGTAACCCAACACATGCCGATCGGCACCTCCCGCATGCTCGGTCACCACCGCACGACCTTGCGCATCATAGGTGTAGGTGGCATAACGCACGCCATTTTCGTCGGTGATGCCGGTTAGCGCATTGGGTAAATTGGTGTTGCTGGTATAAGCCTGTTCGTTGTAATGGTAGGTGCGGGTTTTGCCGTCGGGATAGGTGACGGCAGTTAGGTTGCCATTACTTGCATACGTAAATTGATAAAGACTACCGGCAGAATCAGTTAAGGTAGAGAAATTACCATAAGCATCAAGTGTAAATAGTATTTGTTGATCAAAGGTGTCAGCAACACGAATAAGATTACCACTTGAATTATATGACAATGTGTGAACAAGCCCACTCCGATCTTCGATCGAAATAAGTTTGCCAGAAACATCATAATTTTCTACTCTGTCAGAAAACCTGTCTTTATAAATCCAACCAGTTCTTAAACCATTATTATTCACAAGCTCAACAAGCAAGTCATTGATATCATCATTGCCACGCCATTCTCCCGTAGTCTGGTCTTTATAAAATAACAGGGCGCCTTGCCCACGATAAATACGCGCACTTGTTGGAATCTGTTGACCATCGAGAACTATAAATTTGTGATAACTGTGCCGCCAAGTAATACCCGATCTTTTACTATCGTTATGTTGATAGTAAAGCTGGAAATCAATTGGAAATATACTGTTACCGGTGCTATAAATGGAAATTGTGGCTTCTTTACGCCCCAATCCGATATGTACTGGATTGGGAGTTCTTTCACCACAGCTCTGCGGCTTAGCCAGATCTTTTTCGCCATCCGGATAAGATGGAACAGAACATGCAATATAACCATATAGAGTAGTTGGATCTTCTGGGGTTAGAGCAAGGTTATACCCAGTTGGCCTTGATAGATCTAAATTTACTGGACAAATACCACGCTTGCTCGCATATACTCTTCCACCAAAATTCGACCATGCACCGGGTAGACTGTTGTAATCATAACTCCAAGCCCATCCAATTGATCCAGCTGGCCCGATTGCTACTCGGTTTTCATGACATATAATGTTATCCGAAGCACAGTGTATGGCTCTTCTTTCATCCAAAGCACTTTGTGGAGAAGAATAATGTTTATAATCAAATAGAGATTCTCTCACATATACATCTTTCTCCGAGAACCCAACAAATGGAGCTCCTCCTAAAATCCAAAGAAATCTAGTAGGTGGTTGAATCGTTTCGCCCGGTGGAATACCAGGGTCTGCGATAGCCATTGCACTGTCAACGACAAGTACTATCAATAACGATACGTTGAGCACATATTGTTTCCATCCATTGCGTACAAAATTTGTAGCCATTACCTTCCCCTTGCAAACAAACTGATTGGACGATTGTTACAATCAAAAATAATTAGATAGGCTCACAGTTAGTGAGAAATATACGATTGCTACTACATTGAAAGATAACACGCAGATTATTGTAGGATTATTGGAAGTGTTTCAGTGATTCTATTGCCCGCAATTCGGATTAAAGCAAGAAATAGCAACCCATTTACCTGCTATTTCTCAATCGATTATCCACAAACCGGATAAACAATAGAAAAGATAAAAGAAACTTTCGTAATAATCCTATTTTTCAATAAAAATACAGTGCAGCTTGTGAATTAATTTGGCAGAATTGGATACTTTCGAAATAACCTTTCATTAACCGGGGAAATAAAATGAAATATAAGAGTCTTCAGGAATTCAGTGCGTATGTGACTGAGCGGAATCCTAATCAACCAGAATATATGCAGGCGGTTACTGAAGTGGTGGAGAGCTTGTGGCCTTTCATTACGGAGCATCCTCGTTATGCGGAGCATGGTTTGCTGGATCGATTGGTTGAGCCGGAGCGAGTGATTATATTTCGCGTGTCCTGGGTGGATGATCATGGTGAAGTCAAGGTCAATCGTGGTTACCGCATACAACACAGTTCTTCCATCGGTCCTTATAAAGGCGGTGTCCGTTTTCATCCTTCGGTTAACCTATCCATTCTTAAGTTCCTGGCGTTTGAGCAAACCTTCAAGAATGCATTGACGACATTGCCGATGGGCGGTGGCAAGGGCGGTTCCGATTTTGATCCGAAAGGAAAAAGCCCGGGTGAAGTCATGCGCTTCTGTCAGGCGTTTATCAGCGAATTATTCCGCCATATCGGTTCGAATACCGATGTGCCTGCGGGCGACATCGGTGTCGGTGGACGGGAAGTCGGCTTCATGGCGGGGATGATGAAAAAATTATCCAATCGCGCGGATTGCGTATTTACCGGTAAGGGATTGAGTTTTGGCGGATCGCTGATACGTCCGGAAGCAACCGGTTACGGTACGGTCTATTTCGCACAGGAAGTATTGCGGCATGCAGGACGCTATCTGGAAGGCATGCGCGTTTCTGTTTCCGGCTCGGGCAATGTGGCGCAATTTGCCGTAGAAAAAGCCATGGCACAGGGCGCCAAAGTGATTACCGTATCCGATTCCAGCGGCACAATTGTGGACGAAAATGGTTTTACCCCGGAAAAACTCGCGATCTTGGCCGAAGTGAAAAATCATCTGTATGCACGCTTAGATGAATATGCCAAACGTGTCAATGTCACCTTCCTGCCCGGCGAAAAACCCTGGCATATACCGGTACAAGTGGCATTGCCGTGCGCTACACAAAATGAAATCACCGGTGCCGATGCACAAATCTTAGTTAAGAACGGTGTCATTTGCGTCGCCGAGGGCGCAAACATGCCATCGACCGCCGAAGCGGTCGAATGCTTCATCCATAACAAAGTGCTGTATGCACCGGGTAAAGCCAGTAATGCCGGCGGCGTCGCCACTTCGGGTCTGGAAATGAGTCAGAATGCGATGCGTATGTCCTGGACACGCGAAGAAGTGGATGCGCGCCTGCAGGAAAT
The DNA here is from genome assembly GCA_017984435.1 of Nitrosomonas sp. GTDB lineage: Bacteria > Pseudomonadota > Gammaproteobacteria > Burkholderiales > Nitrosomonadaceae > Nitrosomonas. The sequence continues at coordinate 3,046 of JAGNZK010000028.1, forward strand.
TATGCAAGCCATTCACAAATCCTGCCTAAAATACGGCACCAAACCCGACGGCAGCGTTAATTATGTGGATGGTGCCAACATCGCCGGTTTTGTTAAGGTAGCCGATGCGATGCTGGGACAGGGCGTCATCTGATGATTATGGCTGGCTAATTACCAACTATTGAAATCTTAGCGGCATTTGAATGTATGATACGGGCTCTCGCAGTAATGCTGTGAGAGCCCGTATTTAATTGTAAAATGCTTTTTCTGTCTCTTTAGACCTTTCATTGAGCTTGCACGGCTAATAGCTATGAGAAATTACCTTTTCGGATTAATCCTTTTAGCTTATGTTGGAACGTTATCCGCAAGCCAGGACAGTGACTTTATTGCCGCTCGGCAAGCATTCCAAACTGGTAATGCCAAGCTTCTGGATGATTACGCCAAGCGACTGAAACACCATGCGCTATGGCCCTATGTGGAATATTTTCAATTACGCATGGTATTAGGTACCACCAATATAGAGACCATTACCAATTTTCTTTCCCGCCGCGAAGGTACGCTGGTTGCCGATCGATTACGGGGTGATTGGCTCAAAATGCTGGGCAAAAGCAAACAATGGCAGCTTTTTGAAGCCGAATATCCGTTCCTGGTCAATAAAGACAACGAGTTGATGTGCTATTACTATCAGCATTATCTGAATATAAAAGATAAAACGGCGCTGGCGGATGCACGGTCATTATGGTTCACTTCAGCCAGTCTGCCGGACAGCTGCACACCTGTTTTCCAAACACTCATTTACAGCGGACAGATTTCTTTGGAAGATATCTGGACACGCATCCGATTGGCGCTGGAAGAAGGTCAAACCGGCGTAGCCACTCATGTCAGCCGCTATCTTTCCGGCAATGAGACGTTGAATAATGCCGATTTGAATAATGCTGCCAAGAATCCATTGCGTTATCTGGATACGCAGCAAGGCAGAATCAAAACGCGCAGTGACCGTGAGATTGCCCTGTTTGCATTACTGCGCCTGCTGCGCAACGATACCGATCCGGCTTATGCGCAGTGGCTTAAAATAAGAAATCAGCTCACCGCATCCGATCGCTCTTATTTCCTGGGAAGACTAGGGCAGCGAGCCGCCATGCGGCACGATGCACGCGCACTGGACTGGTTCAAGGAAGCGCAGAATACGGTGCAAGTTTACCCTCCTTCGGATACTGTACTTGCCTGGCAGGTGCGTGCGGCATTGCGGGTCACAAACTGGGATGAAGTCCTGAAAACCATCAACCGCATGTCGGTAACCGAACAGCAAGTCGATACTTGGCGTTACTGGAAAGCACGTGCACTGAAAGCAAAAGGCAACGTACTCGATGCCAACAACATTTTTATTCCACTCAGTGATGAGCATAGTTTTTATGGTCAATTAGCCAAAGAAGAATTAGGCACCATCCTCAGTATTGCGGATAAAACCTATCGCGTGAGCCAGAAAGAAGTATCCGCAATGGCACAAAAACCCGGTATACAGCGCGCACTGGCTTTTTCCCGTATGGATTTACGTACTGAAGCGTACCGTGAATGGGCCTGGACTATTCGCAAATTTAGTGATGCAGAGTTGCTCGCCGCAGCCGAAGTAGCGCGCCGCCAGGGCATGTATGACCGTGCCATCAACACGGCCAACAGAACCGTCGCACAGCATGATTTTAATCTGCGCTTTTTGTCACCGCACCGTGAAACCCTCAGAAAGGTTTTGCAGCAGCATCAACTGGATGAAGCCTGGGTGTACGGCTTGATCCGGCAGGAAAGCCGTTTCATTGCCGACATCAAATCACACGCAGGTGCTGCGGGCTTAATGCAGTTAATGCCGGCCACCGCCGAATGGGTCGCCAAACAACTGGGTATCCCGAATTTCCGCCAGAGCATCATTGTTGACGTGAATACCAATCTGAGATTAGGCACTTATTATCTCAAGCATGTGCTCGGCACGCTGGACAATCAACCGCTACTGGCTTCCGCCGCCTACAATGCCGGCCCGGGACGAGCCAAGCGTTGGCGTGATAATAGCAGACCATTGGAAGGCGCGATCTACGCTGAAACCATTCCTTTTAATGAAACGCGGGATTACGTCAAAAAGGTCTTAAAGAACTCCATGTATTACGCTAAGGTTCTGGATCATGGACATAATGCGCCAACCCTCAAAGAACGTCTGGGTGTTGTCGCAGCAAAATAATCGACAGGAACATAATACATGAGAGATGTCGTCATTCTGAGTGGTGTACGTACAGCGATTGGTGATTACGGCGGCGCATTGAAACAGGTCGCTCCGGCTGATTTAGCGGCAAAAGTGGTGCGTGAAGCGGTATTGCGTGCCAAAACAGATCCTGATGAAATCGGACACCTGGTTTTTGGTAATGTCATCCATGGTGAATCCCGCGATATGTATTTAGCCCGCATTGCCTGCATCAATGGCGGTTTAGCACAACATGCTTCCGCACTGACCGTCAATCGCTTGTGCGGCAGCGGTTTGCAAGCCATCATTTCGGCCAGTCAAAACATTTTACTCAACGATACCGATGTCGCCGTGGCCGGCGGCGCGGAATCCATGAGCCGTGCCGGTTATTTATTGCCGGCACTGCGTTGGGGTCAGCGCATGAATGATGGCGGCACCGTGGATATGATGGTCGGTGCATTGACCGATCCATTCGATCACGTGCACATGGGAATTACCGCTGAAAATATTGCCGCCAAATGGCAGATCAAGCGCACAGAACAGGATCAATTTGCGGTAGAAAGCCATCGCCGCGCCTTACATGCGATCAATAATGGCCACTTCAAAGAGCAGATATTGCCTATCGAGATAACGACCGGTAAAGAAACCATCATTTTTGATACCGATGAACATCCGCGTGCCAATACCAGTATGGAAAGCCTAGCCAAATTACGCCCTGTTTTTCAAAAAGAAGGAACTGTCACCGCAGGCAATGCCTCAGGTATTAATGATAGCGCCGCTGCATTGGTACTGATGGAAAGTCATGCGGCGGAAAAACGCAACTTAAAACCGATGGCGCGGCTGGTTTCTTATGGCCATGCCGGTGTTGATCCTCAATTCATGGGTATCGGACCCATACCCGCCGTGCAGAATGCGTTGCGACGTGCAAACCTTAAAGTGACGGATCTGGATGTCATCGAATCCAACGAAGCCTTTGCCGTACAAGCCTGCGCTGTTGCAAAAGAATTACATTTTGACCCGCAAAAAACCAATCCTAACGGCGGCGCTGTTGCATTAGGCCACCCCATTGGCGCAACCGGCAGCATTCTGACGATCAAAGCCATTTATGAGCTGCATCGCAGTGGCGGACGTTATGCTTTGGTCACCATGTGTATCGGTGGCGGCCAAGGTATTGCAGCCATATTTGAGCGGCTTTAATCCTGCATCTAACGGCTTGCACCACCTTACGGCACTTGACAAGCCTGCACAGGTGCGTATGGTTACATTCTCGCAATCAATCCACAACACCATGCGCTATATAATTTTATTGCTATCATTGATTGGCTCAATAACTGTTTTGGCTCAATCTGAAGTGGTTGAAACAAAAGATGCGGAAATTCGTCAACTGGAAAAAACCATGGCGCGGGTTTCGCAAGAATCACAAGCAACTTATCAGCAATTCTTAATGACGCAGGAACTGCGCAGGAATGAAATGATGGAATCCCCTGATAACATACCACTCAACCTGACGGGGAAAAGCATACCTATCCCAAATTATGAAGATTTGCAGCGACGAAGACAGGAAAAAAACAATCGCATGGAAAAATATACTGCGGATCTGGACCGTCTTTATACGCGCTATAAAGAGTTGGAAAGCGAAAGAGAAGCGCTCTTTGAGAAAATTAAAAGCCTGGAACAAAGACCTGCCGTTGAAGAATAAATTGTATTTCAGTATCCGATTCTTCTCGCAATGCATTGCCGTGAAATCCATACTCATGATTAACTGACTGACTATAAGGAAAAACGCATGAATCATGTGGCCGAACTTTTAGGCCGTGGGTTGGCAAAATTTTTAACCAAACCTGTCCGACAAAACACTCAAGTCGCAACGATCAGTCAGGAACAACTTTTAGCAAGTTTACAACCAGCCGATGTTTTGCTGATTGAAGGCAATACGCGTGTCAGTGTCGCCATTAAATATCTCACGCAATCAACTTGGTCACACGCGGCACTGTACATCGGCAATGCACTACCTTCCGACACACCTTGGCAGTTACCTCAAGTATTGGTCGAAGCTGATCTAAAAGAGGGGGTACGTGCAATAACACTTGCGCACTATGCACAAATGCACACCCGTATCTGCCGTCCGGTCGGTTTGAGTGATGAAGATCGTAAACGTGTCGTCGATTATGTTGTTGCACGAATAGGACAACATTATGATCTAAAACATATTTTCGATCTAATGCGCTACCTTCTTCCTACCATACCTGTTCCAACAAGATTCCGCAGACGTCTGCTGGCGCTTGGCAGCGGAGATCCAACACGGGCAATCTGTTCCACCCTAATCGCACAGGCGTTTCAATCGGTACGCTACCCAGTATTACCCGAGATTCAGCGCGCCTGGTCGGATGATCCGATGCACGCTGACTGCTATGCGGAAATCTATCATATTCGTCACCATAACCTCTACACTCCCCGCGATTTCGACATATCACCCTTCTTTGATATCATCAAACCCGCCATCGCAAACGGTTTTGACTATCACAAACTTGCCTGGAGCGATACGCCACGCGAGTTAGAGTAGCTTCCATGCAAATCTGCAGAAAGAAATACGGGCTAACTGCAGAGTAAATCAAACATACAGTTACCTAGTCAAAAAATACAGTTCTCACCTTCGAGTATCCGGCATCATTCATGCCTGTATCAATGTTTTTCTCAGAAACAACGAAATAACTATGGAACGGCGATATAAAAATAATCAACTGTCGAACGACATAAGTCTTAAATCAACAGATTCTGTAGCGCTTGGGATGGTGAATGAATTTTTTCCACGCAATCTACCCTAACGGAAGAATAAAAAAGATTGAAACCAAAATATCATCCGAACCCATCGGCTTCGCTCAGGATAAATTCCACGACGAATCTTAGGAAACTAGGAGATTTCTCCTGGAATTTACACTGGGTGAAACGGAGGAATTCCTGAGAAAATCAGGATGAAATGAACTATGGAATCAGATTGCCCTAGTGACTATTATGTAAAAGAATGGGTGATTTTATGTCAAGGTGTAATCGGGACTACATTAAAAAATGCGGCGATTACTTTACATTTAATTTAAAGGTTTCACGGCTAATGATTGAATCACAGCTAGCAACGTGAAATCTTCTTAGTAAACAATAGGGAGAAATATAATGAGCACTATTTCAGTAGATGATATTTATGTCGATGAGACCAATGCATTGGCAATTTTTACTGTACGACTGGATGTCACTGATGCCGCTGCGGTGACGGTCAATTACGCCACTTCTGCCAACACCGCGGCTTTTAATTCAGATTATTTGCATACCACAGGCACTTTGACCTTCGCTCCCGGTGAATTGTCTAAAACTGTCAGCGTTTCTATCATCAACAATGCAGTCGCCGAGGTTGCCGAGAATTTCTTCCTGGTGTTATCGGCACCCAGTGCGAATGCCATCATCGCCGATAGTTTCGGGCTGGCCACCATTATTGACAATGATGCGCCTTCGGGCACGCCGGTGGTCTCGATCA
>JAGNZK010000028.1:8874-39041 GCA_017984435.1 Nitrosomonas sp.
TGCATCTCACCGGCAGCCTGATGTTCGCACCCGGCGAGATGGTTAAAACCGTACGGGTCAGTTTACTTGGCGGGACAACCGCTGAGGTTGCCGAGAATTTCTTCCTGGTGTTATCGGCACCCAGTGCCAATGCCACCATCGCCGATAGTTTCGGGTTGGCCACCATTATCGACAATGACGCGCCTTCCGGCACGCCGGTGGTCTCGATCAACGACTTTGTCGTCGATGAAGCCAGCAAGGAAGCCGCGTTTGTCATCACATTGGATCGGCCGTCCACCAGCGCAGTTACCATGAACTATGCCACGCAGAACGGCACGGCAGTTGCCGGTGCGGATTTTGTCGCCAAGAGCGGTTCGCTGAGTTTCGCCCCCGGTGAGACCGCCAAAACCGTGAAGGTCACTATCACCAACGATGCTGCTTTCGAGGCCTCTGAAGCCTTTAATCTGGCATTGTCTGCGATAACCAACGCCACCACGCTGGATGGTGTCGGCACCTCCACCATTTTTGAGAACGACGCGGTAGCGGTGGGCAATTCCCGGATTTCCGTGGATGACGTGGTGGTCGATGAATCGCAAACCTACGCCGATTTTCTGGTGCGCCTGGATGCGCCCAATACCGCTGCGGTGACGGTCAATTACGCCACTTCTGCCAACACCGCCGCATTTAATTCGGATTACCTGCATCTCACCGGCAGCCTGATGTTCGCACCCGGCGAGATGGTTAAAACCGTGCGGGTCAGTTTACTTGGCGGGACAACCGCTGAGGTTGCCGAGAGTTTTCAGCTTGTTTTGTCTTCACCCAGCGCTAACGCCACGCTTGCGGATGGTTCTGCGCTTGCCACGATCATTGATAACGATGCACCATCCGGTATACCCGTTGCGAGAATTACTGATGCCGTGGTAGACGAAACCGACCAAACTACCACCGTCACAGTGATTCTTAACAAACCTAACACCACCGGGGTTACGTTCGATGTTGCCGGACAAAATGTCACGGCTGGCAATAACAGTGATTTCCGCAATCTGCAAATTGGTAAAATTGCATTTGCGCCGGGGGAAACTGTAAAAACAGTAATATTTGGATTACTCAACGATACCCGGGTTGAAGAGGCGGAACTATTTGATGTGGTACTAACCAATCCTGTTGGGGCTACTTTGGGAGATGCGCGTGCGCATGCCATCATCGCCGGTAACGATAACGCTGCCGTTGCTTCACCGGTATTGCATGTAGCCAATGTCGCAACATCCGAAGATAAAGGATACATTGACTTTTTGGTGACACTGACAGCACCCAGCAACAGCGGCACCAGCATAAACTACAGCACCGCCGCAGGTACTGCTGTCTTTAATTCGGATTATATCCACACCACTGGAACGTTGGCTTTCATCCCCGGTGAAGTATCCAAAACAATCCGGGTTACTTTGATAGATGATACCAGCGTGGAAGCCTCACTTGAGAACTTTACCCTCAACTTAAGCGGCGCCGTCAATGCCACCATCGGCACCGCATCAGCGACTGCGACCATCATCGATAATGAAGCGGCAGCACCCGCTGCACCGATTGCAATCGCAGGTACTGCCGGGAACGATATTTTACAAGGCACTCAGTTTGCTGACGCCATGACAGGTGCTGCAGGCAATGACACTTTCAACGGCGGTGAGGGCAATGACAGCATGGCAGGTGGCGGCGGAAATGATATCTACCTGGTTGAAAATGCCGGTGATACTTATACCGAAGCTGCGGGTGCCGGTAACGATCTGGTGATCAGTTATCTGGCGGCGCATACGCTGGGCGCCAACGTTGAGCGGTTGCAATTGGCAGGTACGGCAACAACAGGAACCGGTAATTCGCTCAATAACACTATCACTGGAAATACCAGAAATAACACGTTGAATGGCGGAACAGGCAGCGACACGCTGGATGGGGCGACAGGTTCCGATACCATTTCCGGTGGCGCCGGTGCCGATTTCTTTGTATTTAGCACCGCGCTGAATGCAACCACCAATGTCGATATCGTGACGGACTTCAATGTCATCGATGATACCATCCGGTTGGAAAATGCCGTTTTCACCCAATTCGCAGCAACGGGGGCAATTCCGGCTGGCACTTTCGTTTCCGGCGCGGGCGCGGTTGCCCTGGATGGTAACGATTTTCTGCTCTACGATACTGTCACTGGCAATCTGTCTTACGATGCCGATGGTAATGGCGTCGGCGCTCAGGTAGTGTTTGCATCATTGACCGGAATACCTGCCTTAACATCCGCGGATTTTGTAGTTATTTAATCGGATACACCTCCAATATCCCCAGTAATGTTTACGGGGATATTGGATAATTGGTGCATTTGTATTCCAGGGTATCTTTGGATACCCTTAATTTTTTTCAGCGCTTAGAATAAAATTCTCCGCTTGTAACAAAATTACAGACCATTTTGTAAAAAATTATCAAATTTTGAAACCAATATTCATACTATGGAAAATAAAGATCCTTCAAAAAATAATCCTCTAAAGCGAATTCCTCCTGTCGCCTATTTTCTTTTTCTTACACGCTGGTTACAGCTACCTTTATATCTGGGACTGGTATTAGCACAGTGTATTTATGTATTTCATTTCTGGGTTGAACTATCTGATTTGATCGGCGCGGTCATGGGTAATCAAAACTCCCTACAGCATATTCTCGATGTCGTTGCGATTGAAGGTGCAGACAGGCCCACCAAATTGACTGAAACGACCATTATGCTAGTCGTTCTTGGCTTGATTGATGTGGTGATGATTTCCAATCTGTTGATCATGGTGATTATCGGCGGTTATGAAACTTTTGTTTCACGCATGAACCTGGAAGGGCATCCGGATCAACCGGAATGGCTATCGCATGTCAATGCTTCTGTTCTAAAAGTCAAGCTGGCCACAGCGATTATCGGAATTTCATCAATCCACTTACTGAAAACGTTTATCAACGCCGGCGCGTATGACGAAAAAACGCTTCTCGCACAAACGGGTATTCATATGGCATTCTTATTTTCTGCCATTGCGATTGCCTACTGCGATCGTATTATTACGCAAACCAGCCAACACCAATAGCCCATCACCGCTTAATCTCAAGCTACAGCCTCCGCATCATCCAACAAATACAGTATCCCCTGCAAAGCTGTAGCCACTGATAAACGCCTGACAGTTTCACGATTCCCCTGAAAGTATTGGATCTCCTGTCGTACCAGATTATCTTTAAGTGCCCAGGCAAAACAAACCATGCCTACGGGTTTCAGCGGAGTATCGCCATCAGGGCCTGCGATGCCGGTGATCGACACGCCAATCTGCGCATGGCTCCTATTCAGCGCTCCCATAACCATCTCCCGGGCAGTTTGCGCCGATACGGCGCCATATTGATCCAATGTGGCTTGCCGAACATCTAACATTTCGCATTTGGAAACATTGCCATAGGTGATAAAACCTCGCTCATACCATGCTGAGCTGCCCGCTACAGCCGTCACTGTCTGACCTAACCAACCTCCTGTACAGGACTCAGCAGTTACCAACATTAATCCATCCTGAGCAAGACGTTCTCCCACTTTCACTGCCACATCGATAAGATCATGATTGATATAAGAAATTTTATAACCTCCTTCTCACAATAAAAAATAAACCTACTACCAAAAACTAAATGACACTTTAGCTGATCATCTATCAAGAATGCCTTTTATTGATGCGTTAAAAGCTATCTGTTGTTTATTGATAGTCACTCATCACTTGGCAATTTATGACCCCATGTCGGATATAGCCTATCCATTGATCCCCGCTTTAATGGAATGGCTGCGTGAGTATGGAAGAATAGCCGTACAAATGTTTTTTGTCATCGCCGGTTTTCTATCGGCAGCAAAACTGGCGCCGCAAGGCTTATCGCTGGTTACCGCGCCAATCAAGCTAATCCGGCAGCGCTATCTGATCTCATGGCTAGGAATGCAAGTTTCTGATTTCCAGCTCATATTATTTACATCATTTTTGGTGCACTACAAACTAAACTTAACACAAGTTGGTCACCCAAGACCGGCTTTAAGAACTATGCATTTGTGCCGTTTGCATGGCTTCATTGCTCATCTAACAGGACTATTCAATGGGAAACTTTTTACTGGCAGCATTGCTTTCAATCGCTTCTGCACCCGCATCAGCCAATGATTCAGGGATATCAATCCATATCGGTCAGTCGGGTTTTTATGGTCAAATCAACTTAGGTAGTCATTATCCCCAACCTCAATTGATTTATCCCAACCCGGTTCTGGTTATGCCACCCTCAATCGCTGTTCAACAGCAGCCGATTTACCTCCGTGTACCACCCGGTCATGCGAAGAAATGGAGTAAACATTGCCACCGCTATAATGCTTGCAACCAACCTGTTTATTTTATACAAGAGAATTGGTACAACCACGTATACGTACCGCATTATCACAGTCAAAACAATGACTCAGGACAGCGACACGATGATGATTCGCGCAATCGCTCGCAACGATACAGTGAAGCGCATCAAGATAAAAATAATCAAGGCAGATATGACGAACGTGATAACCAAGGACGTGACGATGACAAACACCGGGGCAAGCAAGATAAAGGAAATCACGACAAGAAAGGACAGGATCGAGGTAATAATCAAAGAGATTAGTGGCGTGTAAACGCCACAGCCATCATTCCGGGTGGTGGATAGTTCATACCGCCATCCTACAATCAAGCTTTATCGTAAAGCGATTTGAACAAGCAATATTCATCTTACGATATTTAACACTTCAACGATTTGCAGTTTGGCCACTGCAATAACCGACTCTATCAATTCAGGTGATAAACCAAGTAGATTCCATGCCTCAAATGCGCGGGCAGGTATGGCTTTATCGGAACTCACCTTTTGATTGGTAAATGGCTGAATAAAATTGGCGATATTGACAGCCGCACAAAGGGTACCGGCATCGTACTGATGCACCTCACCCTTCATCGGATCCAATTGGAGTTCGACCATTTTCCAAATATTGAGAGGTAATCGCCATTGTCTCAAAAGCTCAGCACCTAATTGCGCATGTGTGAAACCAAAAATCTTACGCTCCGCATCAATGGCCGCCTCTACACCTTGGTTCACACAACTCAATACCTTGGCAGATTCTTTCGGATATTGACTGAAAAGTATCAATCTACCGACACCATGCAACAATCCCGCGATAAAGAAGCGCTCTCTACTATCCACACTGGAAGCTAATAAACGCGCAGTAACACCGCAAGTAACACTGTGATACCAGAACGTATCCATATTGACTAAATCGGACGGAATATCTTTAAATGTTGCGGTTACTGATGATGCAACGACCAGATTACGCAGCTCTTTATGCCCGATGATGGCAATTGCCCTTAAAACAGTTTCCACTTTCCCGGAGAGTCCAAAATATGAGCTATTCGCAAATCTCAGTAATTTTGCTGTTAATGCGGGATCATTTAAAATAACTCGTTCCAACTCGGTATTGGTTACCTCTCCCGAGTCTATTAATTCGTTAATACGAATCACAACATCCGGTAAGGAAAAAATTGAGCGAACATCGGTTACTATTGCACACGGATCCATTGAGGCCTCACTCAGTTCAAAAATAAAATAACGTTAATTCTGATTATTACCAGAACAGCTAGGCCTCTTCCAAAATCGAATGACGATTAGTCATTAGCCTAGATTGTATTTAGAATTGCAAGAAACGATGATATGTAAAATTCAGAAAATTGTTTACGGCACCATACCGGCCAACTTCAGTTCTACGTTCGTATTTTCATCGCCGTCATACCAATATCGGCGGTTATATTCTGAATTTAAGGGATAAAATAATGCTTAGAGAGCACACGCGTGGAGCTTGCCAAGGAATCTGATGCGGAAATACTTGCAGTAGCTCATCCGAGTTCGTGTTCGTCGAACAAGACTCGAAGTATCTGGTTGATCAGTCAGGATGCACTAAACCGAAGTTACCTCAAAATAACGCAAGCACCTCAATCACCCCTCATTCTCGTCCAATAACGCCCCTACCAATTTCGCCTCTATTTCCTGATATTGCGGATTGTTGTTGCGAGCAACGGAAGGTTCTTGCCAAGTGGGATGCTGTCGTAAGACACTGGTCAGTTTGCTCCAGTCGGCCGGTAATTTCTCGCTATCGGCTTTATCCACCTGCAAGGCATCTTGCGCGGCATGACCGCGATGCATCAATTTTCTGAGCAAGTGCTTCTGGCGCAAATACAATATTTGCAGCGTCGTTTCATCGGCGCATTGCCATTTGGTACCTTTGACAGTCGCCTTGATCTCGTCGCCATAACGTCTAAAGGTCGACCATCCGGCACCAGCGAGGGCACCCAATGCACTGGCCGCACCCAGACTCATACCGCCGACCATCAAGTCAATACCGGCACCGGCGGCGGCACCCTTGGCCGCGGCGCTGCCGACATCCAATCCATAGGTCTTGAGTATACCCGGCGCAAAAATGTCCAGCTGCCATTGGCCGTTACTAACGGGAATTTTCTGGATAGCGACGTCTTTTTCGGAGAAATTGAAAATGGATAATAAATCGTGCAAACAATACTGCTCGGCTTTCCGGACAAAATCATGCAACCGGTCTTCGATCAACGAATCCGCAATCAGATTATTCTGAGTCGCCTTACTCTCGCGATAACAGGAGACACTCACCATCAACGCAGTCACCCGTTTAGCCCCCGATAAACAGAGCTGGTTCCATAATTGGGCGCGATAATCAATCAGTTTCTGCAGCGGCGTGTAGTGGGATTCCACCAACGTTTGTATTTTCTGATAGAGCCGCTTTTCGGCCTCAAAAGTAAACGCCACGGTATCAAACTCAAGCGTTGCATGCATGTGATAGCCGGCCAGATGTTGCCGCCATTTGTCGAGTTCCTGTTGATGCCCGGCGATGAAGTTAAAAACGGGAATAATCGGTTTAGCGGATTGCGTGAGTACATCCAGTTCCAAACGGTATTTCTCCAGGAACGGCTCACGCACATCAATGACATAAAGAAGAATATCGCTGCGTAATACCTGCCGGAGCACTTTCGCTTCCTGTTCCAAGGAATCATTGACGGAAACATGCGTGACAAAATGCTCCAGTACTTGCGCCGGTAACAGTAATTTCGATTTTGCCTGCAGTTTTTTAATATGTGCAAATAAAGCCCTGGAATCCTCCAGACCAGGTGTGTCATATAAATTCAACACCGCTTGGTTGTCAGCGGATATGGTTGCCTGCTCAACATGCCGCGTGGTACCCGCAGCATCTTCAATGACACCGAATTTCGTGCTACGCAGCATGGTACGAATCAGTGATGTTTTACCCGTATTGGTATGACCGACTACGGCAATATTCAGCAAGGAATGCGTGTGCAAACGATGGGGATTTGTTGCAATCATTTTATTGAGTAATCACATGTTCTGCGGGAATGCCACAAGCTTCCGCCAAGCGAAACCAAGCAAATTCGCGCGCGCTGGCAACCGGAGCCGATGGTTTGCTTAATAGAATCAACCAGGGCTTTCCGTTACTGCTATCGACCAATTCCTTGATCAGGCGTTGCACGCCACGATCCGGCAAACGATGCGCTGCGACACCCAGCAATAATGGACTGTTGAGATTTTTGATCAGCGCAATCGCTTCGTCGTGAGAATCCTGATCGATGATATTCAACCGGCAGGTCACGGACTCAGGCCAGCATGTGGCAGAATCCAGTTCAATACCAAAAGCCTGAGCATTGGACGGAATAACAACATTGGCTGGCGGCAGCGTCACTTCAGCGGGTTTAATATGCGCATGCGGATCGGCATCAATGACTTCGGCTTTCACGTCGCGCGCCATCAGTCGCTGGCGTAATTCAATATAGTAAGGTAAATAAAGGTCCAGCCTGAATCGGCGTTCGCTCCATTTTTGCATGATTAGCGATAAGCCAAGTACTAGAAGGCGTGGGAATATGCCGTAGACCAGCAACACGCCGATTAAAAAAGTGGCCCAAGCCGTGCGTGTTTCCGCGTTTTGTTTTTTCATCCCCGTTCTACTCGCAACCGTTTGCGGATCGTCAGGTATTTTCAATCCCATCGCTTCCAGCGGCGTACCGAGAATTTGCGTGAGCCTGGGCAGACTGCTATCCGGCAGCAGTGTAGTACCCCAGATAAAGTTATATTGCTTGGCCAGCATAAGCAGTATCAATAATGCCATGCCCGCAGTTAAGTAGGTCAACCAAAATTTGTGCGTTAACACGCTAATACGCCACTTGCCGACATCGCCGGTTAAGCAGCTCTCCCACCAAGCCTGCGATGCAAGTGATGCGATGGTCGGATCTTTCTTATGCCGATAGGGCAACCAACTGGCTAATTGTGCAACAATGCCGCTGCTCAAACTCTGCAAATTCAAAATAATGCCCGATAGCCAGAGCAGCAGTGAAATCACATTAAATCCCAACAGCACTGCGAGCAACCAATATATATTCAACGTAGAAGACTCACTGACCGCCTGACTGGCCGCCAGTCCGCCTAGAATCACCGCAAGCGCCAGACAAATCCGACAGGCGCGAATGAATTGCAGGTGCGGCGGCTGCAATGCATCGTTCAGCGCATTTTCCTGAACCAGACGCTTGGCGCGCGTGTTCAACCGCTGAATGAAATCCGCATAATTAAAATCACCGCTGGCAGTCCTCGGTAACTCCTGAATACTGGCATACGATAAATCCTCCGCTTTGGCAGACTCTATCCTGCGGACTTGTTCGATACGCACCAAATCAGCGAAGGTGTATTTGTTTACTGGCATTTCACGACCATTCCGGAAGTTTGTTTCACAGGTATCAAAGGAGAATTTCAATAAAAAATTTGCTGCAAAACAAGCTAAAATTCGCTATCAGATCATTCAAAAATTATGGCAGGAAAATTCCATGAAGCCGGTTGCAATTTTTAGACATTTGCCCATCGAAGGGCCGGGCTATTTTGCCACATTTCTCGACAACAATCATATTCCGTGGCGCCTGATTAAAATAGATGCCGGAGAAAAACCGCCCACCCACATTGATGAATTCAGCGGCTTGGTATTTATGGGCGGACCGATGAGCGTCAACGACGATTTGCCTTGGATTGAAAACTCACTGGCGTTGATACGCCAAGCAGTTTCAGAAGACATGCCGGTGCTGGGCCACTGCCTGGGTGGACAGCTCATGGCCAAAGCATTGGGGGGTGTTGTCAGTGCAAATCCAGTCAAAGAAATGGGCTGGGGCGAAGTCAATGTGCCGGATAATCCGGTTGCTCATTCCTGGTTTGGCGATTTATCCACTTTCCAATCATTTCATTGGCATGGCGAAGCGTTCAGCATTCCTCAAGGTGCCACCTGTATTCTTTCCAGCCCTTATTGTGAAAATCAAGCATTTGCGCTGAATATGCATTTGGGCATGCAATGTCATGTGGAAATGACCGAGCGTCTGGTCATTGACTGGTGTAGTGTCGGCGCGGAAGAATTGGCGAGTCTTAATGCACCGTCGGTGCAATCCATTGTCGAGATGGAGAAAAATCTACCCGAGCGCGTGGCGGAACTGAATGCCGTTGCTGAGCGGTTGTATATCAAGTGGATTGCCAATCTGAAATAGCCACACTGTCGGTTATTTGAGTTTCAATGAATCAATCCAAAACATGCTCGCCCAGCAACAAACTCAGAAATTTCTCGCGTGTTGCTTTGGATGAATCGCGATAAAGCGTATATTTCGCATGCTGATCCGGTTGTTCCGGATTGATCTCGATACCCCATAAAGGCGCCAAAGTCATTGGTAAATTGGAATAGCGCACATCGACGAGCACATTGGGTTGTTCCGGACGGATCGCGAGCAACCCTGCCGAAAAATGACTAAAGCGCGCAATATCGTTCGCCAGTACCGATGAAACCGGTAATGTACTCAAATCGCGTTCCAGCACAAATTTCTCAATAGACTCTCCCGGATAAATACGCGGCTCGGAAAACAAACCAACCCGGACGGCGTCCACATATAATTTACCTTCAAATTGATAGATTGAGCGCCATAGCACCAGATTAGCGAGTGTTGGTTTCACCAGGTGTTCTTCAGCACGGTGCCCTCTTTCGGCAATCAACGTTCCCGCCACAGTTTCAGCGCGCTGCAATTGCACCCAACCAAATGACAGGTAAGCCGCCGCCAGCAATAACCCAATACGGGCCGCAGTATGGGTATATTTCCTGAAAGCAATCACCCCGGCAATCAGCAGGATCAGCGTAAAAGCCGGATCCAGGACGGAAATGATATTAAATGCCACGCGCGCATCGCTCAGCGGCCAGAGCAGATTCGTGCCATAGCTGGTGAACGCATCCAATACGCCACTCAAACAATAGCCCAGCAAGGCAAATAAATACAGACGGAAAAAAGGTAAACGTTTGCGCAAAAATGGCCATAGCAACAGCGCCACAACCAAAGCACCCAACGGCACAAAAAACAGCGAATGCGTGAAATGCCGGTGAAATTCAATATTGAGTAGTGGGTCATTCTCCGACTGGATCAAAATATCAATATCCGCAGCAATGCCGGCAAAAAAACCAATGCCGGTGGCAAGGCGCGTCTCCTGTTGCTTGGCACCCGACTGTGCCATCGTCGCACCGAGTAATCCTTGAGTTAATAAATCCATATTCTTAAAGGGGGAGTAAGTGAAAAGATTATCTCTTTCAAAGAGAACGTATAGTATAAAAGAGCAAATGATTAGAATGCGATTTATTGTTGCAAGTTATCACGAGACATAAAGATTACTGGAAAGCACTTAGATTATGATATCTTGCCATAAGCGCTAGTCATAGCTAATCGTCCTAATTAAGAAATAAAGAGTCATTGTAAACGTATCAATTAATCCAATGATTAAACTGTTAAAAACCGGATTAGTGGTTCTGTTGAGTCTCATCATTTTTGCTGGGATTGGTCTTTATACGTTCCGCCATTCCCTGTTGGAAACCCTGATCAGCGATCAATTGCGCAAACAAGATTTCCCGCTGCAATCCCTTACAGTTGAGGAATTCTCTTTCAATGCCCTGCGGTTGCACAATCTGGTAGCAGGTAATCACAAAGAACTGCGTGTTGATAAATTTCTGGTGACCTGGCAGCTCAGTGAATTGCTTGCCGGAAAACCAGTGTCGGTTGAGATCAGTGGTTTGCAGGTGGCACTCGATCTGAGTGGAGAGCGTCCGCCTTTGGATTCCATGCAACCCATGACTTCGGCAACTGGCAGGAATATCAGCATACCGTGGCTACCTGTACTTTCATTGCAGGATTCGGCGATTCGGCTGCATTCGGCTACAGGCGATATGACTGTTGCTTTGTCTGGTGACATAGCGCCACAAGATCGACTGGGCACCCAAGCGATACATCTCAACGCTATCGTTTCCGGCTCGTTGGGACACGGCAAAAGCGCACTGTCTGCAACCCTGGATACGCAGGGAAATATACAAGGTAAAATCACTGTCGCAGACGGCATGCTGAACTTACCTGAGGTCAAAATTTCAAGCCTCTCAGCTGAAGCCGCTTTTGCGCTGGTTGCATTGCAGTTGCAACATATCCAAACCGAGTTAGCGCTATCGGGTATCCAACTGCCGGAAAAGGAATCCGCAAAACCTGTAGCTGAGCAAGCAGATAAAAACCCCGCAGCATTGACATTGCGCAATGCAGCCATTGATCACATCGCCTTGAAAGGAGATATTCGCGGATTAGCGGATTCCTGGGTTGGAGAACTTGATGTGGATGTCGATGGCGGTCAATTAACTGCGGGAACTTTGAATATCCAGAAAATGGCAGTTTCCCTGCCGATAAAGTTGAATTTCGGTCAAGATAGCTGGCGCATCGGGATGCGCACTCCGGGACAGATTATTTTGGGCAAGATTGAGTCTGACTACCCCGTGCGCTTGCAAAATTCTCCTGGATTTGCAATTTCCCAGGCAGATCTGGAGGTAATAAAAAATCCAAAAGGCTTGATATTCAAACATAATATTGCAGTGATTCCTGCCAACCTTACCTTGCGCGCGCAACGCGAAGAATCTGCGGAAGTTGAAGTACAGATTCACCCAGGGAAAATGTCCTTAATCGGAAAATTCGATACCAACGAGAAATACCAAGGACAGTTTATCCTCAGCGAGGCGGCTTTTTCCCTACCACAATCTCATTTGCAATTGAAGGATATTTCAGCCACTGTGCATCTGAATGATGCTGAAATTGGCAATGCTGCGGATTTTGCCATTGGTCGGCTACAACATCTAGCGCCCGAACCTCTGTTTGCACCATTGTCGGTTTCCGGCAACATCCGGAATACCGCCGTCGATGAAAAACCGGCGGTGTACGCGCTGAACGTTACCGGTGGTGTACCGGGTTTGCGCTATTTACAAATTACCGGCAAACATGAACCTGAGAGCGGTAACGGTACGCTCAAAGCGGAAATTGTTCCGTTAAACTTCGCGCCGGGTCGCTTGCAACCCAGTGCACTCTCTCCCCTGCTGGCTCAGTTGGAAGATGTCAGTGGTCAGATCAGCGCAAATGCGCAATTCAACTGGTCTACGGCAGGTATACGTAATAGTCACGGCGCGTTTGATCTAAAAAATATTTCCTTGACCCAGGAAGCCACCAAAATAACTGATCTGAATGCAACACTCAATTTAAACAATCTATTATCACCCGGCAGTCCGCCCCGGCAAACCATTACGATTCGCAGCATCGATCCCGGCGTTCCACTGGAGAATCTATTGATTTCCTTCCAAATTGAAGGTACGGATCCACCTCGCATCGCACTTGAAAAAGCGCAATTCTCCATAATGCACGGCATGGTGTCATTGAAACCCACCGTTATCAATCCGGCTGCTGCGCATTCCGACATGTTGATTCACATCAGCAATATCGATCTGGGCGCCTTTTTTAACCTGATCAAGGTCGACGGGCTTGCAGGAAGCGGACATCTCGACGGTCAGATTCCACTCACGCTGGCAGATAATCAAGTGACGATAAAAAACGGCCATCTTGCGGCAAAGGCACCGGGAATCTTGCACTTTAAATCTGAAAAAGCCTCGCAATGGTTAGCCTCCGCCGGTGAAGAGATGAATTTGTTGCTGCAAGCCATGCAAGACTTTCACTACACCGAACTGTCACTGGATCTGGATAAACCAGTTACGCATGATTTGATAGCCAAACTCTCCCTGTTAGGGAATAATCCTAAAGTTAAAGATGGGCAAGATTTTCGTTTGAATATCAAACTTGAGACGGATATAGACAAAATTTTGCAGACGATTAATCATGGCTATCACTTGTCCCATGAAATTCTGCGCAGCTCATTCAAGTTGGACAAAGCTACGCCACGCTAAATTGCAGAGATGGAGGTAACGTTGCTCATTACCGGATTTCCACGGAAATCAATCAAAAAAGGAGTACATCATGCGCAACATTGATCGAGTCATAAATACGACGATTGTTAAAGCGATAGGGATTCTTTACTGCTTGGTGATCACTGCATGCGCACCAACCGTCAAAGTGGAATCACCGAAAGAACCCATCACGATTAACCTCAATATCAAGCTGGACGCCGATATCCGGGTAAAACTTGAGGAAGAGGCTAAGAAAGATATCGCAACCAATCCCGACATTTTCTAATGCTTCATCAGATAAGGAGAATAAATATGCAACGTATTCCAACAATGAAGACAAGACCCTTTTGGAGAATGCTGAATATCATTCTGCTGGCGCTGTTGTTCTGCGGAACATCAGCATGGGCCGGTACCCTGGAAAATCTGCGCGCATCCGGTGCGATTGGCGAGAGCTATAATGGCTATGTCGTGGCAAGAGATCCCGGCGCTCAGGCAGAGGCCGATGCCGTTAATGCAAAGCGCAAAACAATTTATCAGGAAAAAGCCGCTGCCCAAGGAGTTAGCATTGATCAGGTGGGTAAAGTGTATGCGGAAGAAATATTCAAAAATGTTCCTGCTGGAACCTGGATTCAACTCAATGGCAATTGGACCAAAAAATAACCAATAAACTTGGACCAACGGCTGCCGATCGATTGCTGGTTCGACCACATACAATTGATGGCATGAGTGCGCTCATCGTTATCGCTCAAAATAAATCCAACCAGTTATCTATCTTGAACGAATTCTGTATTCCGCAGATACTTGGAAATATGACAAGCGGAGAAGCGAAACAATCCTCTAATTAAAGGAGAAGGAAATGACATTCCATTTTTTCCATATTAATGAAGTCTATTCAAATAGCGACGGATCTGTTCAATTCATTGAATTCGTAGGAGATGCCGACGCTCAGCACATATGGGCAGGACATTCAATTACCTCGAGCAATGGTGCCAGCACGAACACTTACCCTATCAGCACTAATCTACCCAGCGCAGCGACCAACGGTAAATCAGTACTGGTTGCAACCCAGGGATTTGCAAATCTGGGTATTGTGGCACCTGATTACATTATTCCGAATGGATTTCTGTTTGCAACCAATAGCACGATAAGTTTTCCCGGCATGGTTGGAGGTACCCTAACGTATACGCAATTGCCGGTCGATGGAAAATTGTCACTGAATCGCGATGGCTCCACTGGGATCAATTC
The DNA here is from genome assembly GCA_017984435.1 of Nitrosomonas sp. GTDB lineage: Bacteria > Pseudomonadota > Gammaproteobacteria > Burkholderiales > Nitrosomonadaceae > Nitrosomonas. The sequence goes on from JAGNZK010000028.1 coordinate 23,492, forward strand.
CCCTACAAATTATGCCGGCAACACGGGCACTGTATCGAGTAATGTGATCTCAGGAACAGAGGGATCTGACAATTTGCCGGGTACAGCAGGAGATGACGTTATCCTGGCTGCCGGCGGCCAGGATACGCTCAATGGAGGAGCAGGCAATGACACATTGGATGGCGGATCGGGTACCGATACTGCAATTTACAGTAGTGACCATACGGGCTATTCAATTCTCGCAACAGCTTCCGGCTTGAGCATTTCCGGGCCGGATGGTAACGATACCTTGTCCGGCGTCGAACGTATCCAGTTCGCGGATCAGAGACTGGCCTTCGATCTTGGTATCGGGCAGGCAGCCAGTAACACCGTTCGAGTCATCGGTGCGGCATTCGATACATCCACCATTCAGGAACATCCGGATTATGTGGGTATCGGGCTGAATCTGTTTGATGCCGGCCAAAGTGTGCTCGACGTATCCCAACTCGTGGTTGGTGTGTTGAGTCTCAGCAACGAAGCTTTTGTGGATACGGTTTACCAGAATGTGTTTGGCACAGTCCCTGCAACTGCGGATCATGATTTGTATGTCGGATTCTTAACTGATGGATCATATACCCAAGCGCAGTTGCTGGAACTTGCAGCGAATGCCGAAGCCAATGCAACGAACATCGATCTCATCGGATTGCAGCAAACAGGCATAGCGTTTGTTTAATATGCGAACATGCTCAGAGAGAAAGATTAAAAATCCGCTCTTAGGCCAGCCACAAGCGCTCTTCCCGGTAATGGGGCAAAATTCTTTAAGTAAGACGTGTGCACGCGCATTTCCTCATCCAGCAAATTTCTGCCTTGCACAAAGAATCTGAGACCGTTTGATTTGGTTTCTTTTATCAGGTAGGTCGCTTCAAGATTCAGCAAGGTATAACCCGCCGTATTGGTTTCTAGTTCTGCTGCTTTATTTTGGCGTAAAACGTGAATCGTGGTCAGATTAGTCGTAAACGGGCCTGATCGGTAGTTCAACTCAAATCCGAAGCGCTGCGGCGTAGTGCGGGGTACGTTGCCGTTACTGTTGTCTAATTTGCCACGAACATAGTCCGTAAACAAACGCAAATCTAAATTATCCGGCTTGAGCGCAAAAATGACTTCCGCTTCTGCGCCGTAAAATGTGGCATTCGTTTGTGCCAGATTCTGTACCAGAAATTCGCCATTGAGATCTAATGTCCCCTCATGATCGACACGGTCGGCAATGCGATCCCCATTAATATCTGCGTTTCTATAAAAAATATAATGGTTAAATCGATTAACAAAGGCATTCACCTTCCATTTCATAAATCCGGAAGTTTTGCGCAGGGATAAATCAAAATTGTTGTGCGCTTCCTTACGTAAGGTATTGTCACCGATCTGGAATGTCGCTGTACCATGATGACCGCCATGTACATAGAGTTCTTCTATAGCCGGCGCGCGTTGTCCATGCATGGCTATTAATCCCAGGCTATAGTCTTTTAAAAAATTCCAGGAAGCACCTGTGGAACCGCTAAAGAGATTAAATGCGCGCGATCGATCTATATGATGTTGCGGATCCCGCGTGGCATGTTCGTAGCGTCCACCGAATTCGAGGCGGAAATTTTCCCAATTCCGTTCTTCGACAATAAAAATCCCGGTAGAGCGCGATTTAGTAACCGGTACGATGGCTTCTTCACCCAAAGCGGAAAATTTACGGTCCTGCAATTGCACGCCAAACAAGCCGTTAAAATTTGCGATTGGTGAATGCAGAAACTCGGCCCGGGTTTCGAGCTCATGATTTCTAAAACGGGTTGCAACCTCGCCGGTACTTTCAATTTCTTTGTGTTTATAGTCATTGTAGCCCGTGCGAACTTTGAGTTTCTCAATCCCAGTGAAGGGATTATTCAGTTCTCCCGATAGATTGTAACGGGCTTGTGTCTGATCAACGCTGGCCAGTTCAGGTGTCGGTATGCCGTATTTGCTTTCCATTAATGAAATGGCACCACCGAAAAACCCTCTTTCACCAATGTATGAACCGCCGCCGGACAAACCTTGAGAGTCAACCGCGCTGTTTCTGACAATATTTTTATCACCATTAATACCTTGCGCATCCTGCTCATTATGTATGGACGATAAGCCACTGATATTCGCTTGTCCGGGAATGGCATAATCCTCTGTTTTTCGCTTGAAAGCACCCAAACTCCATGACATTTGACCGAAACTTTTATTCACATTAAAAGAGCCGGCTTTCTCTTCAGTTGCTGTATTGCCACGTATTTCAGCATTGCCTTCCGGCGCTTTAAACAGTCGATTGGGAATTCGGTCTGTCACCACGTTAACAACCCCACCCGTTGCACCGCCGCCATACAGTAAAGTTGCCGGGCCACGCAAAATTTCAATTTGTGAGGCATTGAGTGTTTCCACTGTAACGGCATGATCTGGACTCAGCGATGAAATATCCATCGTACCAACACCATTCTCCATCACCTGAATACGTGGTCCGTCCAGACCGCGAATAATGGGACGGCCTGCGCCCGGACCAAATGAACTTGAAGTAACGCCCAATTCATTGGCTACCGTATCGCCCAGACTGACTTCCCGCTTACGACGCAAGTTATCTCCCTGTAAAACCGTCACAGGTAGCGCCATTTCAAGTTCGTTGCGATCTTTAAAGGGGGATGCTGTGACTGTGACGCCGGGTAATTTTGCGGCTTTAGCAGTATTCTCTGCACGCGCTACCGGTATATCCAATATGATAAAAACCAGTATAAGCACATGCAGTTTGCTCAGATTTCTGCTGCGTAAGATATTTTTGCAGCAATATTGCATGATCGATACGGCTTTTTTGTTCATGGAGATAAAAAATAAAACAGCGAATTTCTTTGATAAATTTTATTTATTAAGATTTATTTGATACAGCGATCATACAATGATATGTTATATCATAACAAACAACAAGTATTTTAATTAACTGCTATCTTTTATTCATTGAGTAATGAATATATTCATATTAAAGTACATTCTTGTTATAGATATGTAAGTTGCAATCTATAATCTTATAAGAATTTTGCGCAACCAATTTTTAGGTGGCAGGAAACTGCATAATGTCAGCCGATATCGACCAAATCATCAAGAAATCGCAGGAAGTTTGTGCGTTAGCGGGTGTTAAATTAACCAACAAACGCAAGAATGTGCTCATCGTTCTGCTGGCTTCTTCCACACCGCTTTCCGCCTATGAGATTGTCGAAAAATATAAAGTTCAGTTCAATGAATCGTTACCCGTCATGTCGGTCTATCGAATGCTGGATTTTCTGGTTCAGGAAAAATTGGTGCATAAGCTTGAAACCGCCAGTCAATACATGTCTTGCGCACATATTACTTGTGACCATCAGCATGAAACACCGCAGTTTCTGATTTGTGATTGCTGCGGCAGTGTCAAGGAAATCGGCATCAAAAAGCACATCATGGCGGAATTGGAAGGCAGCATTCAGAGCACCGGTTTTGCATTGGCTCACCAGCAATTGGAATTACATGGAGTCTGTAAGCATTGTCAGGGTAATGCCGTGTAACAACCCGGACTATTCAGTGTATGGAGATATTTCAGCCACAGTCAGCGTATAAGCGGAGGTGGCGACATCATTTTCCGTCAGTGTCGTTTTCAAAATACCTGTTAGCCAGAAAGGTTCATGCAGGTGATTGACTCTTACACCCTTATCAAAGACTCCATAGATAATCTGATTAGGCGGTGGTGGCGGAACATGAATACATGCGCCGAAATACGGCACTAAAAAGAAGCGGGTGACCATTTGGTTGTTACCGAACTCCAGCGGTACGATGAAACCCGGTATTCTGATCTTCTGATTATCAAACGCCGGCATGATCCGTCTTGATGTCAGCGCTTGCTGGTAACGATCATCGCCTGTTTGCGGGATATTCAGTTGAAACTGACTGCTTAATTGATCTGCTTCCGAGCCATCCTCGATCTCGTCAAGATATGCGGGCGGATTTAACAGCGCATCCAGATCATCTTGCGGCATCAGATCAATCCACTCAATTATTTTATAAGCATTAGCATTGAGTTCTTGTTGTTTAATAGATTGCTTATGGCTGGATTGCGCTGCTGAATCCTTATCAGGGCCGTGCTGAGAACATGCGGTCAAAAATACCATCATGAAACAAATGAACGTAATGCGTTTGTTGCTTAAAAAATCGAGACTCATAAAGAATAGTGTTGATATCATAAAGTCCAGTATATCATCCCACATGAGTCTTAGAATAAATCAGACAAGGAGGCTTTCTTGGATACAAAATCTCCGAAAAACGCTGCAATATCCAATGCAATAGAAATCAGCAATTTGCATTTTTCATATCCAGGAGAAATATCAACAGCTGTGCTCGATATTCCCACTTGGCACATTAACAAAGGTGACCGGATTTTTATCCAGGGACCCTCCGGTTCCGGAAAATCGACATTGCTAAATTTGCTGGCGGGTATTTTGACAACAACTAAAGGCACCATAAAGATACTCGGTCAGGATCTGGGCACATTACCCGCACGCAAGCGGGATTCTTTCAGGGCAAGTCATATCGGCATCGTGTTTCAGCAGTTCAATCTGATCCATTATTTGAGCGTGCTGGATAACATCCGCTTAGCAGCACATTTTGGCAAAAAAAGCTTAACCGGTACCGACTTGAAAGCACAACAGCTTTTTGATGCGCTTGGATTGGATAGAACGTTGATCACAAAAAAAGCCGGTGAGCTGAGCGTCGGTCAGCAACAACGCGTTGCGATTGCTCGGGCACTAATCAATACCCCGGAGATTCTGATCGCCGATGAACCCACTTCAGCGCTGGATGGTGACACACGGGATGCTTTTATGAAGATACTGATGGACATCAGCAAAACACAAGGCAATACATTGATTTTTGTCAGTCATGATACGGCATTAGCTCAATATTTCCAGCAGATCGTCCATCTGGCTGAAGTCAATCGTGCAGGAGTCATACCGCATGTTTTTTAAAATCGCCTGGCACAGCCTGCTCAATCGAAAATATACTGCGCTGCTGACTTTAATTTCAGTAGCGATCAGTACCTTTGTGCTGCTCGGCGTAGAGCATATCCGTCACGAAGCGAAAGAAAGCTTCAGCAAAACTGTTTCCGGTGTGGATCTAATTGTCGGCGCGCGTACCGGGCAGTTGAATCTGTTGCTTTATTCGGTCTTTCGCATCGGCAATGCCACGAACAGTATCTCGTGGGAAAGCTATCGCGAGCTCTCGGCAGATCCCAAGATTGCCTGGACGATTCCCATCGCATTGGGCGACTCCCATCGCGGATACCAAGTCGTGGGCACTACGCAGGATTACTTTACAAAATTCCGATTTGGCGAAAATACTGCGTTATCCTTCACGGAAGGAAAAGCTTTTTCGCAGGTATTTGATGTGGTTCTAGGCTTCGATGTTGCCAGAAAACTGGGGTACCGGCTGAATGACCATCTGCAGTTGGCACATGGCCTTGGACAAACCAGTTTCAGCATGCATGATGACAAGCCTTTCCGGGTGGTAGGTATTCTGCAAGCTACGGGAACCTCCGTGGATCAGGCATTGTACATCAGCCTGGAAGGCATGGAAGCCATCCACCTGGATTGGCATGATGGCGTAAAAGTCCCCGGCAAGCATAGTTCTGATCATGACAAGGAAGCATTCGATCTGACGCCAAAAAACATCACCGCTTTTATGGTGGGACTGAAATCAAAAATAGCGACGTTTCATGTGCAGCGACAGATTAATCACTATCAAAAAGAACCGCTGCTGGCCATTTTGCCGGGCATTGCGCTCACCGAGTTATGGCAAATGATGCGTACGATGGAAAATACGCTCAGACTCATTTCAGTTCTGGTTTTATTCTCATCGTTGCTAGGATTGAGCACCATGTTGCTGTCATCAATACGCGAAAGACAGCGCGAAATTGCGGTGATGCGTGCTATCGGTGCCAGCCCGATTTTCGTGTTGATGATCATTCAAGTCGAAGCCTTGTTCATTTCTCTAACGGGAATGATCGTAGCCATTTTTGCGCTGATGATAGGAATTTTATTTGCTAAACCATTTCTTGCAGAAAACTATGGATTGTTTATCAGTCACTTTGCTCTCACCACCCCGATGCTTGGCATTTTGGGTATCGTCATCATAAGTACGATCGTACTTGGACTTATTCCATCGCTCAGCGCCTACCGCATGTCCTTGAATCAAGATCTTATTGTCAAGCGTTAAAATCCATCCATTTATTTCCAGCTGATCTTGCTACCGAGATGCTCTATTTTTACTTTGGCTACGCCGTGCAAGCCGATTTTCTTTGCGGCACCATGGGATAAATCAATGATTCTACCTTTCTTGAAAGGACCCCGGTCATTAACGGTGACATCAACATAACGACCATTATTCAGGTTGGTCACCCTGACTTTGGAAGGCAAAGGCAGCGTTTTATGCGCAGCGGTTAAGCCATGCGGAACAAAGCGTGTGCCCATGGCTGTACGATTGCCCGACTCTGAACCATACCAAGATGCGGTGCCGACTTCGTGATATCCGGCAGCCGACTTTAACGGATAATAGGTGATTCCTCGAACCTTATAAGGCTTATTGTAAGCTGCATTAAGGTTGGGTACACGATGGCCGCTCTCTATCGATGGTTTATCGGAAAATATGGAACAACCACTCAGCAGGCTGACAATCAGCAACATAACTGCGATAGGTTTGGTATAAGCCGATTGTTGCATAGAATAATCTTTAAATGCACAAGTTCTGTAGATAAGCGAAGAAATTATAACAATATCCTTTTATCAATACCTAGTTAAGACATTGGATAGATTATCTGAATTTACGTAAAAAAATTAAACTTATGCCAGCTCATCATATTATGATCATGGGACACTGCTTGAGATTGTCTCGACTGACCATAATTTAGAGAAACTTGGCAGTTCAAATTTATACAAGGATGCAATACGATGAATGATGATCACAGCGAGATCGATAGTGCCATATCACGCAAAAGCCTCTATGGCATGATGCGAGAACCCACTTTTTCGGGCGCGCCTTCCTTCATGCGACGCAATTACAGCAAGAATCTTACGGGTGCTGAAGTGGTCATCAGCGGCATTCCGTTGGATCTGGCGGTTACGTATCGTTCGGGCGCGCGTCTGGGACCGCAAGCAATTCGTCTCGCATCGGCGGAAGTAGCTTCGCTGAAACCTTATCCTTGGGGTTTTGATCCATTCGAGAATCTGGCGGTGATTGATTTTGGCGATTGTTATCTTGATGTACACAATCCCATGACGATCCACCAAGCGATTGTCGACCATGCCCGTCATATTTTGAAATCGGATGCACGCATGCTGACTTTTGGTGGTGATCATTACATCACTTATCCGTTGCTGCAAGCGCATGTCGAGAAATTTGGCAAACCACTTTCACTGGTTCATTTCGACGCGCATAGCGATACCTGGGCTGACGATAAGCCCGATTCGCTGAATCACGGCACCATGTTTTACAAGGCGGTCAATGAAGGATTAATCGATCCCAAGCGCTCGGTGCAGATCGGTATTCGTACCTGGAATGATGATTTCATGGGCATTCACGTTCTGGACGCCACTTGGGTTCAGCGGCATGGCACCGATGCAGTCATTGCAGAAGTTGAACGCATCGTCGGACAACATCCAGCCTATTTTACTTTCGATATTGATTGTCTGGATCCGGCCTTTGCGCCCGGCACCGGCACACCCGTTTGCGGTGGATTATCCACTGCGCAAGCATTGACGATTATTCGTGGTTTTACCGGACTTAATCTGATCGGCATGGACATCGTTGAAGTAGCACCGGCCTACGATCAAAGTCAGATCACGGCACTGGCTGCCGCGCATATCGCCTGCGATCTGATTTGCCTGCTTGCGCAGCGTAAAATTAAGCGATTACCTGGAGCCTGAAAGTTGGTGCAACAAAGGCGCTTAAGCTACCGGATCACTTAAAGAAATGGAAGCGGATATCAACCGGCATGCCATTAATGAGTGGTGTGTCGACCGGATCGACGAATGCCATATGCGCCAGTATGGTCGAGCGTGGCGATTCCAGCGGATTAATGCCATCGGCCGGTGATTTTTGTGTCACGCCTGGAATGGCGGTAATTCGTGCCTTGGCTGTTTCCCCGTTAGGCAGAGTAACCGTAACGATTTGATCAACTACTGCATAATCCTGATATTTCGGTGGAATAAAGGCACTGATATAGGCTTTGTCGGGAAAAATGATTTCCAACAACGATTGACTCCGACCCAGATATTCGCCAGGTTGCACAAACAATTCGGTCACTAATCCTTCTGTCGGCGCCATGAGCAGCAGTTGTTGTTTCTGGGCTTCGATTTGTTCCAGTTCCAGCGATAACTGATTAATCCGGCTCGTCATCTGACGAATTTCAGCGGTCAAATTTTGATCCCGGTGGTGGGTTCGCTCATGCAGCACTAAGTTCTCAAGCGCATTCGTATATTGATTACGCGCTGCCGCAACCTCAGCTTGGGTAGCGGCACCCTGTTTGAACAATGCTTCATATTGATGTAGACGATTCTGATAGAACTTTTTCTGTTGCTCGACAAACACATGCAGTTGCTTCGCATGCGGTGTTGCGTGACCTGATCGGGGTGATAGCTTATTCCTCTCCTCATTCAAGAAATTAACCTCAGTTGCTAAGCGTTGGTAATTATTTTCAAGCGATAGATTCTCCAATAGCGCCAGCTCTTCACCTTGATTCACTGTTTGCAACGGTTGAATAAATATCTGTTTAACATATCCATCTGTTGGTGCTCTCACTGTCATATGCGGTATCGTAATACGTCCGTCCGCTTTGACAACGATCATCTCTATTAACGCCAATCCAACCAGATATAGCAAAGGAAGGCTGGAAACGATTAATATCAAATACCAGCGCCAGACTTTTCTGGGACGTTTTGCGTCTCCGTAGTGAATACGTATGCCTCGGTCATCATCCGGGATTTTTTGTTCGGGCTGATTAAAGCGAATTTTCATCAAGATATATTTCCCAATCTTTCCATGATTGAATGGTAATTCCCTTAAAATTCACAGCTTGCAACTGATTATCCAACTGTTGCATCGCGCGTCTGAAAAATGCTGGCGGTTTTTGTGCATAGCTATTTTCCGGCCCCAATTCACGCTCAAGACTTTGAGCAAGACTAAACATGATCTCCGGATGCTGCTGCATAGCGGACTTCATAACGGTGATAATTTTCTGCAAGTTTAAGGAGTAATACATCACCGTTATTTCTTTTACACCCGCTGTCTTAAATTGGCAGAGCATGCATAGACCAAAAGACGCTTCATCCGTTAGATATCGAGGATGGATACTGATGGCAACCGGCCAGGGCGATACAGCCGCTGCGCGACGAATGGTTTCGGCAAATTCCTCCAGTTTTCTCTTTCCAGTCAACTCGCCGGCAAGCTGTTCAGGTTCAATATCAAGGTGCAGACCGTCAAAATCAATCTGCTTTAGTACTTGGATAATTTCCAGTAATTTAATACGTTCATTTGGCAGGATCCAGCCTGGATCGCCCAATAGCAGCTCAACTTTTATGCCTTGGCGCTTGGCATTTTGCAGAAATCTTTTGAATGGTGACGGATGCGTGGCAACGGATCTGATTTGTCGTTGATTCAGCGACAGTAAGATGCGATGTATCCCCAGTGATCCACATTTCTCCCAGAAATCGGGTTGCGTCTGAATGTTTTCATAATTCCAAGCATAAACTGAGAAACTCGCCTGGGCCGGGATAAGCAGATTTTCAGCATACTCATTCGAGCTGACTAATCTCAGCGGCTTAGTATTTGTCGCTACTTGCTTTGCAAAAAACTGCCCGGCTTTCTGCAACGGTTCAATAATTCTTATTAAATCGGAATCCGGGTGAACCGCTTCCGCCGCATGATTCAGTGTGGATGTGAATTGGCGCAGGCGAATATGTAATTTCCACTGCTCAGTTTCTGCTTCTACATATTCAATCGCGGTGCGATAATACGTATTGATGGCTTGAATATACTTTTCAATCACATCTCCGTCCAATGCGTGCATGCGTGAATACCGTTCTCGTACGGCTTCCCGGGCGGCATCGAGCCGTGTCTGCTGAAATTTAATTTGCTGTATGAGCTGTTGATAACGACCCAGCATGGACCTGAACTCAAGATCAAGTTCCTGATCCCGACGGGTATATTCCGTTTGGAAACTGATCAACTGACTGTTTAAACGGGATTGCTCATTTTTCCGGTAACTGACGATCTCAAGCGGCATTCTGAAATTAAAACCCACAGCGCCGCCATAACCAAATTGGGCAGCTTCAGGCGATGGGTGTGGGATCGCCGGTCCGCCAAATGCGACGACTGAGACATCCGAATCTATGCCTTGCCAATTCTCGGTATCCCTAATTTTTCGTAAATTATCGATTTGGGTTTGTAGAATTTCCAGATCAGATTGATTGATATCGTAGGATAAACGACTCGCTACATTGTTTAAACCGGGTTTGATCGCTTCAAAAGGCGCGACCAACGTGTTGGTTAAGTGCGTGAGCCTGGCCAATGCCTGTTCTTTGTTATTAATGAACTCTAAACGTGCGCGCTCTGCTTGCTCAAAAGTGGACAGAAACTCAAAATAGTCTGACATGAGGAGCAAGCCGGCTTCATTTCTTTTGCGTAATATTTTCTCAACATTCCCTGCATCACGTAGATAAATATAAGCATCATTTAAAGCGAGCATCCTTTGCGCACTCCAATAAGCCGCATAATTTTCTTCCATAAAGAGTGCCGCTAATTTCTTGCTCCAATCGTGGCGGATGGTTTCTATTTTAACTTGTGCTTGCGCATCGCTGATGGCACGCTCCTGTTTCTCGGCACTGCCCAGCAGCGGATAGCGTAACCCGATACGCGCTGTTGGATCAAAGAATCGTCCAAATGGCTCTCTGGCAAAAGGACTTTTTTGATAACCACCTGCCACTCCCCCAAAAACCTCCCAACCTTTTTGTGCCTCATTAGCTTGCAGATGAAAGCGTTGCGCTTCGAGATCCGCTTGTGTCTTTAAAACAGAAGCTGCCTGATCCAAATGTGGATAGAATTCTGCCAGGGTTCTAACTTGAGCTTCCGCGTTTACAGCGAGCAAGATTAAAATGATTTGCAGGAAATATCGATGAATTCTCATTATTTACCCTTTCTAAGTACCCACCAGGGCGCCATAGCAGAATCCAGGTGACCTTTGTTGAGCATCTGATTTAAAAGAGCGATCGCGCTCCATAAGCGCGCTACAAACTGAAACAGTGGATAAATTGGCAATATCAGGAAAGTACCGCAATCTTCTCGTTTCCGATCTGAAATGACTGCAAGGTATAAAATAAATTGAATGAATGTCAGCAGCAAATAGAAAATATAGACTAACACCATACTCGCCAAAAAGAACGGCAGCGATAGCATGACTGCCATATAGATCATATATAGCACAATAGTAAAAGGCATAACGATTTGGAACAGGATGCCATACCATAGGATAAATATAAAATTACTCCAGCCCATAAGCGATGCGGAAATCCCCAGCTTATGTTTGTTTGAATAGATATACCAGAGATCCCCATCCCATCGTAATCGCTGCTTTAAAAAGTCACTGAATTTCTCCGGTACATCCGTATGCGAAACCGCACCGGGCTCGAATTCGAAGCGCAATTGCGGATGACGACCTTGATATTGCTTGATACGTAGCGTCAGATCGAGATCTTCTGCAGTGCCGGTATTCCACCCACCGATTTTCTGCAGAAAAGATTTTCTAAAAATACCAAATGCACCTGGTACGTTGTTAATAATATTGAATTTCGTTAACCCCAGCTTACTGGCTTGCATACTCAACATGTATTCCAAGCTTTGAAACCGGGTCAGGAATGATTTGTTTGCATTACGCACACGCATCGGTCCTGTGACAGCAACGACATGGGCAGCGCGGAAATGTAAAGCAGATCGGTATACCATCTGATTATCAAACGAAGTATCGCCGTCCAAAGCCAGGAACACCTCGCCACTGGCACGACTCAACCCCGCATTCAGAGACGATACTCGCCCGCCACGCTGAATCTTCGGAATAATAATAAATGAGCGTCTGGGATAGGAAGCAATGCGTGGTACAAGATTCTTCAGTGCTTCGTAAGTCGCTTGATTTTTTTGTATGCCATCAACCAGAGCGATGATTTCAATGTGTCCAGAATAAACTTGTTCTAGCAATGAAATGACTGTATTTTGAACTGCTTGTCCTTCTGCGTAACAAGTGATGGCACAGGTAACTCGAGGGGTATAAGGAGGGACATGCGGTGTTTCATAAATTTCTTTGACGACATGACGAAACACTCCCAACCAGCTAATAAAGTACAAAGGCAATTCAAAAAATAGCACAAACGGTACAAATACCAGCAAGTATGGCACTATGCCTTGATCTTGCAGAAAAAAAGCAAAAAGAATCTGCCCTGTCTGGGTCAAAGTCTGCATGAATTAAATGAGTTCACCTTGTAGGCGTGCAAGTAATAATTCTGCATTTTCCTTGTTTGATATCTGCGATGAAGTAGCACCTATAAAGCGGCAATCCAGTTTTTTGTCGCTATCCTCCAGCAATATCTGCATATTATTATCAATTCGTTTATGAAAGCTGCTTAAACCGTGTGCATCGGTATGTGGTAATAATAGCCACAGCATATTTTCTGCTGTACGGGTTGATAAATCAGGTGTGCGCAGCATGACTCTCAATCGTTGCGCAAAAGACTCCAGTATTTGTAATAGTTTTGTATATCCAAACAGATCCGACAATTCGGCTAGATTTGCAAAATAAATACCAAATAAACTGAAGGTGATAGTCGGATAGCGTCGGGAAGAAATCAGCAGCCAGTCAAGATCATGGGAAAATAACTCTTTAGAGATGAAATTTAATTGGCCAAAGCTTGATGCAATGTCAAACACTTCTCCACGAATCGCAATGATCCGCCCTCGCTCGCTCAATTGCCAGCTTTGGATTTTGCTCTCAAAGAGATTATCCGGTGCCATCTCTTTGGTACACATCGCGCAACGCACCATGACGCTACTTTCAACAAATGAATAATCACAGGATCGACAGCGATGATTTTCGATTGGGCGATCATAATCGCTTCCAATATGCCGCAGCTGTGTACTGCATTTCGGACAAATGAGTGCGCCGCTATGGAGAAATTTCTCCTGCACATCAACATGTCCGCAGCTAAAACAATGCAAGGAGGCTTGCAATTCAATATCAATGGATTGGCAGTTTGAGCAAACGTCTATGAAGCTGAGGTGAGATGAGTGACAGTACTTGCATTCCCTTTGTCGATCGGTCAGTGCGACAGGCTGCAACAGCTTAGTGTTGGTAAGACTTTTTAACCATTCAAAGGAATCGAGTTTATCTTGACTAAGCGCCTCCAGTAGAGGGTATCGATAAAAACGCGGATGCTGCCATTCATGATAAGGATGAATAATAAAATCCGGCCGTAACCATAGATATTTTATTAACCGTCCCAAATCCGAAGTATAGGTTTCACTATTTTTGTAAACGCTATCAAGTTCTAAGAAATGATGAACGCGTTCTTGTAATTGAAGCGGTTGCGGTAACTGTCCATCGATAAGATTGCTATTAAATACCGATACTGATTCAGTGATAAAACACAAGGATTCAAATAGATTTTCGTCTCTGCGTATTTGACCGAGCGTAGCAGCAATGTAATTTAAATCCTTTCCTGTGATTATGATTGCCGATGGAAGAATTTTTTCATTTTTCCATTCAGCGTAGTCATGAAAAATATGTATTCCAAAAAAATCATGGTACTGATCTGACAAATTGGTTTTTTCTTGTGAGAAAAATATCAGCGTATCATTCATTCGTAATGATCCTGGATTTGATGACCGATTTAATCATTGAAACAATCCCCAGAATTATATCTTACATACAATCTTCTACAGAAGATAATTCCTACATGGAACTGATAAAAATATGAGTTGCAGTTGATGATTGTTTTTTTGCAGTATCAGAAGATATAACGTAAATTGATGCCGCCCCCCCAATCAGGACTTCGTTCTGAAAAACCTTTCAAGCCATAAATATTGAGTCTGAAATTACCGCTCACTCTCTGTGAAAGATATAGCGTAAGATCTCTGCTGTCCTGTAACCTCACGGGGGATTGACTCATATTGTAACTTGTACCTATTGTAGTATTTGATGATAGTCGATAACCAACACTTGCGGCGCCATACAGTACATCATGAAAAGCAATTCTGGATGGACTGCCAAGTATTCTGTAACCCAATGTTGCACTCAATGTGAACTGGGATATCGTTTTAAACAGATCTCCTTGAATTGCGTAATCAACCTGCCCTGTACCTAAATTCTGGCTGGCATTGGCTGTAGGGATTTTTAAACGGGCTGTGATATCGAATAGAATACCGGTAGGAACATGATCGATTAAATTGTAACTGAACGCAGTAATGATATCGCCCAAACCGGACTGGGATGATCGCAAGGTAGATGATCCTCCCAACGGAATGCCACCTACTAAGCCCTGCACACTTGTTATATTCTGCTTTGATTGATCAAGACCATCAGCGGATTCATTGCCAGAACCCGAATTATTACTACTCCTAAAATCTGAACAATTGTCATCGTCATTATCCTCCTCATTACAAGCAACAATGCCTCCTCCCTGAGTTGGATTTCCGACACCACCTATTATAGTTCCCCTGCTATCAACACCTCCAATTCCGGGCCCTATCACATTTCCTGGCCCTGTAATATTAAGATAAGGAACAATCACTCTGAAAGACGCCCGATCCTTGTCGTAGCGTGCTGTGAAAGGAACATACCAGATATCAGTCGATGTCGCTCCCCCGTAATTCCCCGTTGTAAAATCAGTTGCGGTACTAACACTAAATCCATTGGCCAGCACTATAGGGCAACTGCAGAGAAACAATAAGGATGAAATTAAACGTGCTTGCTTAAATGATAATGATTGATGCATGAAAACTTGCTTCTTATCTCAACTAATCTAACTAAATACAGATTGAATGTATTTAATAACCAACTGCAACAGTTAAGGTTTAGTATCAATTCCGGCAAGCCCCACATTTCTGATTTGTGCAGAATTTTCTACATCTATCTCACTTATTATTCTCAAGATTAAGGCTATCACCTAGAAAAGTAAATTAGTATTCCACTTTTTTATCTAAATAGCGTAATGAGGTAAGCTGTAAAAAGAGGAGTCCGACGTTTCTATAAGATACTGGAAATGGAGTTGGCCCGGGCCAAGCGCGAACTAGCTGAAGTCAAGATGGAGCGTGATTTGCTAAAAAAAGCAACGGCCTACTTTGCGAAGGAGTCGCGGTGAAGTACGGTCGAATGGAATCCCTGCGACAACACTATCCGGTAGCGTTGATGAGCCGCGTTTTCGAAGTTTCTGAGAGTGGCTATTACGCCTGGCGTGATCGCCCTTTATCGACGCGAGCACAA
>JAGNZK010000029.1 GCA_017984435.1 Nitrosomonas sp.
CATGTAACTCTCGCTAAATTTGCAGGAAATTGCTGCAATTTTACCAAGAACTGGTGAATTTAACCGCTCAAATTTATCTATTCATTACATAAAATCACATTGTTATGGGTTATTCAGAGCGGACTAATTAATTTTTCTAGTCATACCCAGAAGTCTAATTAAGACCATGCCGACAATCCCCCCCGCTGCATCAATCAAAAAATCGGTAACCAGAGGAGTTCGTCCGTCAATGTAAAGTTGTACGATCTCCGTACCGCCGGCCATCATCAGAATGATCGCCATGATTTGAATGTCGGGCTGTTTTTTCAGCATTAAACAAAGAATCAGTCCGAGTAAGAAAAAAAAGCACACATGCCAAACTTTGGATAAATCCCATGGAATGACTGTTTTAAACGCGGGACTGTCGGTGTCAATCCGCATTTCGATTTGATGCGATACCGAGTCTTTCATATTACCCGGCAAGCTCGTTCCGATGATGATGGAAATAAAGGCAGAAGCGAGCAATACGCGGAAAAGCATGGATCGTTTTTCTGCGAAAAGGCACGAGCCGGTCAATAGTAGAAAAAAAGCACCCCATGAAAAAAGAATGATGTTTCTGATCCGTGAATATGTCTGTGTTTCGCTGACCGGATAAAGTTGGAGATTTCTTAACTGGAGCGAGCCGGTGGATTGGTTTAATTCTGCGGCTACCCAGATACCTTGGGTTCTCGGGGTAATGTAAAAAGAATTGCGGTAACTTTGCCAATCATGAGTATCGGTTAGTGAAGCCACAGCATGTGACAAATCCCAACGGTCTTTTTTTCCGTTATTTTGCACCAGGATAAGCCTTGCCAGGTTCCATGGTTTTTTGCCCAACACCACATTGTCACATTTCATTTCGGCGGAAAATATTAACATGGTGCCTTTTTCAACCATTGGAAGATTCTGATAGGCGCCGGCGCCAGTTTGAGAATCCCTGGAGAAAAGCGTTAATTCGTTTTCGGTAATATCAACCCAACTGTTTTTAGATGCCATGATTTTCCAATTGCCGGTTAGAAGATCAGGCCCAATTTGTTGATAGCGATCAATCCATAAATGGGCAGCAATGGTTGCAACCGCCAGAAAAATGAACAGAAAGCTATTTGTTTTTAATAGAGGCATACCATTTTAGCTATTGGGGTGTATCAATGTCTGGCTCCTATGAAGTTTTGGGACTGAGAGCTACCCACATCTTCATATGAACTTCTTTTTAGGTATGCCTACAGGCACGTTTTAATGTGCGCTAGTTTCTGGTCTCTCTAGAAATATTGAATCATTAAAGCAATATATCCGACAGCAAAAATTGCGAGGGCAATAATAACAAGCTTCTTCATCGCGTTAATTCCTTTCAGTTAAATGTTCATCTGTTAGTAATTGCTGTTTTACAGTCCATAAGTAAAACGCATCCCATGCGCTGCCGTCAAGTGCTATTGTGGCGTCTTATGACGCTTGAAGAGTCAATCGCTCTGATATCACACTACCGGTTTCTGGCTCAAGCGCTGCATAAATTGTTTTACGCCATATTTTGCATTTATTATCAAAAGATAATCGGGCATTAGCGGGACTGGTGGAAGGCAGACGCGCAAGTTTTATTTGGCGCAAGTCATTTGCAGGTAATACATAACGCTTAAAGCAAGCCTCGGCTTTCCCGCCGTTAAAAAATACATGCGTAATTTTCGTATGTATGGTGAAAAAAGATTGAAAGTCGTTGCTGATCTGAGTATCTGCTTCAATGCTGGAATCCAGACTGCCCGAGCGTCTGCAGGATTTGAGCACATCCCAAAGCGCAATGGGCGACGATCGCAATGCCGCTATTTTTTCCGCGTAGGGCGCATCCGAGTGGAGTTGCAGCAGCTGTGCAATGATCGGCCAGAAGGCGTTGCGGCGATGTGCGTAATATTGATTGGCTGCTAGTGAAGCCTCACCGGGCATGCTGCCGAGGATCAGAATTTTTGCATGATTGCCCGCGATGGGTTGAAAACTATGGACAGTCGGCATACTGAGTGATCGGAGATTATGTCAGATGATCCACATAATAATGCCGGATAACGTTGCATTGCTGATCCAGCTCATAGACCAATGGGCGGCCGGTGGCCAGTGTTAACTTCATGACTTGTCCGGGGGTGAGTTGATCCAATAGCATCATTAAGGTGCGCAGCGTATTTTTGTGGGAAACGATGAGTATTTGTTTTCCCTGTTGTAATTCGGATTGAATGGTTTTTTGCCAGTAGGGTTTGAAGCGTGCGAGGGTTTGCTGCATGCTCTCTCCCCGCGGCAGTACATCTTTATCAATACCGGCGTAACCGGATTGATTTCCTGGAAAGCGCGGATCCTGCGGATCCAGATAGGGAGGCGCCGCATCAAATTTGATTTGACAGCCCAGGATGGGCCAGATGCCGAATTTCTTGATGGCCGACCAGCGCTCCATGCCTTCCAGTGCGCCGTAGTGACGCTCATTCAGACGCCAGTTTTCTTGCACCGGAATGTTATCCAATTGCATGGCGGGCAGCACAATTTGTGCTGTGGTTCTGGCACGTTGCAGTGTGGAAGAAAAGCACAGATCGAATGTGAAGCCTGCCTGCTTGAGCAAATAAGCCGCTTGTTCCGCTTCGTTCTCACCTTTAGGACTCAAGGCAACATCACTCCAGCCGGTAAATATCTTGTCGCGGTTCCACACGCTTTGTCCATGCCGCAGCAGCACAAGTTTTGTGATTCTTGGTGGTGGATTTCTTACCGGGACGAGGGTCGGTGGCATTCGCGTTATTGTCGCTGAGATGTGCTGGCAGCGGCTGATTCGCGCCAAATGTGCCGCAACGCATCCCATAGCCCGCTACGTATCGTTTTAATGTATTGCGTATTGTCGGTTAAACCATTGACCAGGCGGCGTTGTGCTTTTCCCAGATTATGATAGGGCATGCTCATAAACAGATGATGCGTGGCGTGGTAACGCAACCCGACCGGTGCCCATAGCGGGGTGATCAGGAAATTGCCCGGTATATTGATCGAATCCAGATATTGTTCCGCCAGCGTCATCTTTTGTTCGCCTGGATTGCGATAGGCATGTGCGGCCAGGGTGCGCAGTGAATTGAGGAGGAAAACAGTCACCGAAATCAGATACCACAGTACCAGCAGCGAATAGGGAAATACTTGTAGCGCAACCAATGTAATGATGATTGCGCCAAACAGGCAGGCACCCAGTTCCTGCTGGCGCCAATTAAGATCGTTGCGGATGGCATTTGCAGCGCGTCGGTAGGTGGGATCAATGGTTAGCGACGAAGCGCGCTCCCAAACAATCTTGCGCAGCGGCGGAATCAGGTAGGACAACGGTGTCAGCAACACGAAGCGTGCGACCATAAAAATCGGTATGAGGAAAGACAACAGTACGTAGATAACCATCTCCGCGGGTCTGCGCGTCGCAAACGGCAGATATTCACCATCCGCGCTGGTGCCATACACATCCGGCTTGTGGTGGTCATTATGCACGCCGTCGTAGGTAAACGACGGAATCATGAACGGGATGCCACAGAGGATGTTCCATACCCAACGGAAATTTTGGAACGTGCCTTTCTTCAAATGCGCCAGCTCATGCACAAAAACCGCCGATCGATACAATGCCAGTACCGCTACCACGAATCCGCCTAATTGCCATAGCGAAAAAAACGGTGATAACAACGCGGTGAAGAAAGCCGCCCAGCCCAGTGTGATGTGAAATAGAAAATCGCTCCAATAGATCCATGGATTCGGCGTCATCAGATCACGTACCAGATGATGAGCCTCGCGCAGTGGAAATTCTTTGACGTAGGGTGGTTTTTGTTCAGTCACTTGTCGTCTCGCATGGTTTTGCAGTGTTTTCGTTTACGGCCAGTAGAATTGGATATGTTCCATGATCAGTTGATTGATCGCCGTATCCGTTTTGTTCACTTGTCCCAGGTTCGGCATGGCCGGCCAGCCCGCATCCATAAATGCCATATCCGCAAACTGTTTGGGCTGAGCATAGCGTGGCAGCACATGAAAATGCACATCCGGATCGACCATCATCAACATCAGATAATTAATTTTGTCATACTGAAATGCTTTTACCAGTGCAGATTCCATGTGCCCGGTGACTGTATGGAGTTCAGCGAAACTCGCCGGGCTGAGCGCTGAGAATGCCTGAACAGGTTCGTGGGCGGCTAAAACCAGCGCGCCAAGCGTCGCTTGGGCTGGGCGTAGCATGACAGACCAGTATTGATATTGACGGATAATGGTCTGTGGTGCGCCAAACTTGCGCATTGTTGCATTCAAGCTGTGCGATTCTATGGATGGATTGGGTTGGTTCATCAGGGATGCTCACTGAAAATCATACCGGCTTTGGCCAGGTCTTCGATGAAATCGATCTCACACCAGCGATATCCTTTGACTGAACAGGAATTGACCAGATGCTGTTTGGCTAAGGCATCAATGATTGACAGATACCACGACTTCAATTCAGCCGGATGACGCAGCGCGGATTCGACCGCCTGACTGAAAATCTGCGGGCCTTGCTCACGAAAATAAATCAGGCCGATGGATTCTGCATCCACTTGATGCGGCGGGATAATTTTGCTGACTTGTTTCACCCATCCATCAGTGTTCAATTGCACTTTCATATCGTCGGCATCATAAGTATTTTTGTAGTCGACACTGAGTGTAATCGGCGCTGGCTCTGAATTCAAGACCTGCGCGAGGAGTGCGGATTCGATTACCGTGTCGCCGTTCAGCAGCAGAAAATTTCCTGTCATTGTGGTGCGTGCAATCCAGCAACTGGCAAGATTATCCGCTACTTCAAAAAAAGGATTGAACAGAATTTTAATGTTGGGGTGATCTGCATAGCGTTGTTGCAATAATGCTTCGATCAACCCGACCTGAAAGCCCGAGATAATCGTGATCTCATCTACGCCAACTGCAAGCAAAGCATCGATTTGCCAGGCTAATACCGGTTTTTCCGCCACGAGCAGCAAGCATTTGGGGGTATTTTCAGTCAGTGGCAAAAGCCGCCGTCCCTGTCCGGCGCTGAGGATGATGGCCTTGGTGTGTTTGGTCGATTGAGTGGCTTGATTATTGGTCATAAATGAATTGATTTTAGTTTGAAAGACTGCTGATGCGCCTCAGTGCTTCGGTAATATTTTTTGTTGTTTGGAGAAAATCTTCCACCTGCGCCATCGTATTGTTGCCACCCAGGCTGACACGTACCGCACAACGTGCCAGCATCGGATCAACCTGCATGGCGGCGAGCACATGACTTTGTCCCGGATTAACGCTGGAACAGGCGGCACCGGCGGCGACAGCAAAACCGGCTTTATCCAGTTTAACCACCAACGTATCGCCTTCAATATCCGGCAAGGCAAAATAGCAGGTATTCGGTATGCGTGCGGCAGCGGCACCAAAAATCACCGCACCCATGGCAATCAAGCCTTTTTCCAGGTGATCCCGCAATTTGGAAACATGGATGGCAGTTTCTGGCATGCGAGACTTGGCTAATTCGCAAGCAACGCCAAAGCCGACAATTGCGGGCACATTCTCCGTGCCGGAGCGTAATCCGTTTTCATGGCCACCGCCATAAATCAATGGTTTTAACAATAACCGTTTGTCGACGATCAAAGCCGCCGCGCCTTTGGGGCCATAAATCTTGTGCGCGGATAAGGTCATTGCATGCACTTTCAATGCGGCAAAATCCAACGGGATTTTCCCCAGTCCCTGAATGGCATCGGTATGCATGTAAGCGCCGTGTGATCGCGCCATTTCAGCGATGCCGGCGACATCCTGAATCACGCCGGTTTCATTATTGGCTAACATCACGGAAACCAACCCCGGTTTATTGACGTGCATTGCCGCATTCGCGGCATCCAAATCAACTTGTCCAGATGGATTGACTGCTAATTGATGTGTCGTCCATTGGTCACAGCTACGCCGTGCCAGCGCTTGTGCCGGTTTCAATACACAGGGATGTTCAATCGCACTGATAAAAAGATTTCCCGGCTTCAAACTATCCGCTGCACCGCGAATAAATAGATTATTGGCTTCCGAGCCGCCGCTGGTAAAAATCACCTGCACCGGCTGCACACCCACGGCATCAGCCACCTGCTTGCGCGCCTTATCAATCGCACGCCGGGCAACCATGCCATACGCATGACGACTGGACGCATTGCCGAATTCCTGCTGAAAATACGGCAGCATGGCTTCCAGCACGGCATCTTCAAGGCGGGTGGTGGCGTTGTGGTCGAAATAAACTTGTTCCATGAATCGCGCTGTGTGATGAATCAATAAAGGACAGTATGATAAACCTTAATGCGAGTTTGATGACGGTAAGTGTGCATTTGGTCTAGTTGGTTTCAAAACGTCGAATTACCGACTCCGCTACGGCCTCCTGCATCAATTGGGGCAGCGTGGGATCCAGCGATCGGTAGTTTAAGAACTGCATTTCCAGATGCTTGAGTGACTCCTGCAAGTGATCATAGTCGATCATAGGGTTGGTTAAATAGTTGGAGTGATGAGGAATTATAAACGAATAATGAAGTGATAGAATGCGGCTGCTTGTTAAGAAAATGCTGAATCTTCCTTCTCTAAAATAATAAAAATCAGAATTAAGGACGCATGAACCATCAATCTCTGTCAGCTTTCATTTGGTCGGTCGCCGATCTGTTGCGTGGCGATTACAAACAATCCGATTATGGCAAGATCATCTTGCCATTTACCGTGTTGCGCCGTTTGGATTGCGTTTTGGAATCTACCAAAGCCGCTGTGCTGGCAGAACATGAAGAAAAGAAGAAACTCGTCTTAAACGCCGATCCCTTCCTGCTCCGTAAAGCCCGGCAAAGTTTCTATAACATTTCGCCCCTGGATATGAAGAAGCTGATGGGCGATCAAGACCATATCAAGGAAAATCTATTTTCCTATATCCAAGGTTTTTCAGAAGCGGTGCGGGATATATTCGAGCGTTTTGAGTTTTATGCCCAGATCGACAAACTGGCTAAATCCGGCCTGCTGTATCAAGTCACTGAAAAGTTCGTCAATGTCGACTTGCACCCCGACAAAGTCAGTAACAGCCAAATGGGGCTGGTGTTTGAAGAACTTATCCGCAAGTTTGCTGAAATCTCCAACGAAACCGCAGGGGAACACTTTACCCCGCGTGAAGTGATCCGCCTGATGGTTAATCTGCTGTTCATCGAAGATGATCAAGTGCTGGCAAAAGCGAGGGTCGTCCGCACCATTTACGACCCCACGGCAGGAACGGGCGGGATGCTGTCGGTCGCGGGTGAATATCTGGAAGAACATAACCCCGAAGCCCGCCTCACCATGTTTGGGCAGGAACTCAACCCGGAATCCTATGCTATCTGCAAAGCCGATATGCTGATAAAAGGGCAGGATGTCGCCAATATCGTGTTCGGCAATACTTTTTCAGAAGACGGCCACCCACATAAGAAGTTTGACTATATGCTGTCCAATCCGCCCTTTGGTGTGGAGTGGAAGAAAGTAGAAAAAGAAGTCCGCAAGGAATATGAGCAACAAGGATTCAATGGCCGATTCGGGGCGGGCTTGCCGCGTGTGTCTGATGGTTCGCTGCTGTTTCTGCTGCACCTGATCAGCAAGATGCGTCCAGCCAACGATGGCGGTAGCCGCTTTGGCATTGTCCTCAATGGTTCTCCGCTGTTCACGGGCGGTGCAGGTTCGGGTGAAAGCGAAATCCGCCGCTATGTGCTGGAGAACGACCTTGTAGAAGCGATTATTGGCTTGCCGACCGATATGTTTTACAACACGGGCATTAGCACTTATGTCTGGATACTCAGCAATCGCAAAATGGGGCCTCGCAAAGGCACCGTGCAATTGATCGATGCGAGTGGCTTCTGGCAGAAAATGCGCAAAAGCATTGGCTCAAAACGCAAAGAATTATCGGGTGACCATATTATCGAGATTACCCGCCTATTCGGGCAATTCATCGAGACCAGTGAGGGTAAAAAGCCGATTTCCAGAATCTTTAAGAACGGTGATTTTGGTTATCGCACCATCACCGTTGAACGTCCGTTAAAAGACGAGAACGGCAAAATCATTCTCGGTGAAAAAGGCAAGCTAAAAGGCAAACCGCAACCGGATTCCAGTCTACGTGATACTGAAAACGTGCCGCTCAATGAAGACGTGGAAACCTATTTCAAGCGCGAAGTGCTGCCCCATGCGCCGGATGCGTGGATAGACCATGACAAAACCAAGATTGGCTATGAAATCCCGTTCAATCGGCATTTTTACGTGTTCGAACCGCCGCGTGAACTGGTGGAGATTGATGCGGACTTGAAGCAATGCACGGATCGTATCCTGACCATGATTGCAGGGCTGACGGGATGAGCATGAAAACACCTGCCGCAGAGTCATTCGGAGAAATAATAAAACTGATTGAAGCGGCGCGGCAGAAAGCATTTCAGGCCGTCAATACCGTGTTGATTGATCTTTATTGGCACGTTGGCAAAATCATCAGCCACAAAGTTAAAAGCGCGGAATGGGGTGATGGGGTTGTAGCGCAGTTGGCGGTTCACATCGCACAGACCCAGCCGGGGTTGCGGGGCTTTACCCGTCCGAATTTATTTCGGATGCGGCAATTCTACGAGGCTTACTGTGATGATAAGAAAGTCTCGCTACTGGTGAGACAATTGCCTTGGACGCATAACCTCATCATTCTCAGCCAAAGCAAACGTCCGGAAGAACGTGAATTTTATTTACGGCAATCTATTCAAGAAAACTGGAGCAAGCGCGAGCTGGAACGTCAGCTTAAGACCGCCTTGTTTGAGCGTGTCATCCTCACGCCGCCAAAGGTGTCATCAGTGGTGACACAAACACACCCTGCTGCCCTGGGCGTCTTCAAAGATGCTTATTTGGTCGAGTTTTTAGGCTTACCAGACGGCCATGCCGAAGCTGATTTACACCAAGGCTTGTTAAAGCAATTAAAAGACTTTCTGATTGAACTGGGGCGCGACTTTTGCTTTGTTGGCTCGGAATATCCATTGCAGGTTGGTGGGCGGGATTTTGTGCTCGACCTGCTGTTTTTCCGGCACCGGCACCGGAAAAACACACTTCGCCATTGCCATCGGCACTTCACATTAAAACTGGTCTTGGATGCCCGGGCTTCCATTTGCTGCTTTTGATGGCATTCAATCGCGCCCAGCCGCCATTGGGAAATTTACCGGTGGCTTCATCCTTACAGGTACTCAGGTAACGTTGTCATCACGTAAACGAATAGTTAGCGTGCATCCGGTTCAGGGAAATAAATCTTCTGATTCTGGTATTCAATACCACCGCATATAGGTTTCCTTGCCGCGTAAGCACATAGATTATCGGTCAGTTTTTAGCTGATACCAATACACAGAATTTATACTGCTAAAGGCGTCAACGTATAAACTCTGCCAAACTTTCCTGCGGTACGAATATCTCCGCGTTGCAAGGCAGCACGAACATCATCTAATTTATATGCGTCTTCAATCGACAAATAAGGCGACCAGCCTTCTCCTGAGTCTATCAACTCGATCTCAACTTCCGCAATGTATTGGCCTTCTCGTACCAATTTTGTTAGATGTTTATTATTCATCGTAATCTCCTCAAAAAATCATTACTCCACTTATCACAGTCAGGGCGATAAGCCGTAACGACAACAGCTGGCATTTCTGCATTTCTAGGAATACCCCACACTACATGGATTGGTTTGTTCTTTTTATCTTTTTGTAACACCAGTACACATGGGCCTTTCGGATAGTCTGGATAATTTTCCACGACTATTGCCTCACCAATACCTGAGAGAATATCTCTTGCAAAGATATTGTCATGTGACAACTCATCATAACCATGTTCAGATATACGGACATTCCCGTTACTGACTAATGCCATAACTCGTTGTAAAGTCACACTCATGACAAAGTATCATCAGGTAAAATTATCAACACGAAATTATGCCATCTATTTTTCCTGGAAATCATCACTCCAGCTTATCTCTTTATTTTTCATTGTATTTTATTTAGCCTCCTTAAGTTCCATCTCCGACAACGAATCTTGGCAATAGGACCGGAACTGTATATGCGATCAAATAAAACTACCAAGGTTTCATTGTATCAATAATAGCAAGCCAACTCTTGCAGTTAAATTTTGATACAGTTTTAAATATTACAGATCGCAAAATTGATTGTGTCAAATTTGTGCCAAAGTGCGCCTGAAATACCATCATATGTAGTTGTGTGACACTGATTTTATGCGTGGCAAGCATTGCAAGTGATTGATTTATATAAACACAAAATTTATAACTAGGTTTCGTAATCAGTAAGTCGGAGGTTCGACTCCTCTCAACAGCACCAACAAATCAATATATTACAGATACTAATTCAAGCATAAATTTCTACGGGGTTACACCGGGGTTACTTTGCAAATTCAAATTTTATTAAGAATATTAATCCGACCAGGTAATATTTGCTTATTCTTAAAAGAAGGACTTAGCTTTTTGTAAGCCGCTTTATTCGTTATTTTTCTCGTCAGTAACGCTTATTGGTCGTTTTCTGAGTAGAAAATTCTTGTTTACCTGCTCGAATCCTAGGACGGGATACTCAAAACTTCTGCACCAGGATTACAATCTCTCAATCACCGGTGGCGTACAGTCATCAAATCCCTTCACGATTACGAGGCGTTAACTAGATTTTTTTGTCTATTCAAGTTCCTATCCTCTTAAAATGATTTAAACCACTACTGTCCCGTTAACTTTCACACCAATGTCATTTGAGAATTGTTAATCTGTATATAGATGGGAGGGTCTCCTCGCAATAGAGCGGCAAGGTCACGCTTTTCAAACAAATTGAGCTGCAACAACCTTAGAATTTGTTGCATCGTTCTGTTCATCTTTGATTGGAATTTGATGAATGCCAAAAGCAAGTAAATGCATACGGCAATCCAAATCTGTGTCATCACTGCATTCTTGCTCGTTCCAATAAAAGACTTAATCTTCAAGTTTTGCTTAATCCATTTGAAGAACAATTCCACTTGCCAACGTGCTTTGTAGATATCGGCAATAGTCTTAGCTGATAGCTTAAAATTGTTAGTTAGGAAAACATAATGTTTGCCCGTTTCTTTATCCTGATAGCCAACACGTCGCAGCTCAATCGGGCACTCTTTTGCTGGTTTCAATGCGGTGAATTTGATGACTTGATCGCTGGTCAGTCCTTTGTTCTTTAGAACTGAACGACCGCTAATCACTTTAAACTTTGCATTGATCTTGAGGCGCGTGACAAAGAATATCTTGTTTTTAGTTAATTGGTTATACCAACTGTAATCGTTGTAACCCCGATCAATAGCAACAATACTACCCCGAGGGAATTGTAGTGCGCGACCCATTTCAACATCACTGGTTTTTCCGTCAGTAATGGAGACAAACTCAGGTAGATAGCCATCGTGATTCAACCCAACATGAAGCTTGACAGCACTTTTTGTCGTGCGAAAATTGTGACCGGGCGTCATGCCTTGGCAACGACCTAATAACTTTCCTGCCAGAGATTCATACAGCGTATAAGGTTTGCCTTCGTTGATGCGAGATAAGTTAGAACGCGTCAGCTTTGCACTACCCAAATGATAGAGACGGTGTGCCTGGGCAGAAACATTTTCCACAATATCACGCAAGCTCTTTCTTCCTGCCAACTGTGCCATGGCCAAGGTCACAAATTGCGACCATCTGGATGCAGTAAGGGAAACTCGACCTGAATGATGCTGTTTTGCTAGCGTCTCAAATTCATGTCTCGGAATAAGTTTTAGGATTTGTGAGAAGATCGTATTACAATGGGTCATGGCTTGGTTCCTTTAATTGGTTCAACAAGTTACGAGTAAGCTTATTATACCAATCATGGCCGAACCAGGCCGCCTTGCTTACATGTTAACGGGACAGTAGTGGATTTAAACAACACTATTGAAAATCATACAAAAAACATGAAAGAATAATGAGCGATCACTTTTAAGGAGCAGCCATCATGACCGTACCGATAATAAATTTATCCATTCTTAATGGTAGCAATGGTTTTCGTCTGGACGGCGACACATCATTTGCCCGCTTGGGTTATTCGGTCAGCAATGCAGGAGACGTCAATGAAGACGGATTTGATGATTTGATTATCGCTGGTTTAAGCTCCAGTTATCTTGTATTTGGCAAAGCTTCCGGTTTTGATCCCATTGTGAATTTATCCAGCCTGAATGGTGAAAATGGTTTTCAACTGATTGGTGGCGGCAATTTTGTAAGCAGTGCGGGAGATGTCAATGGAGATGGGATTGATGATGTGATTATTGGCGCTCCGTATTCGAATAATTTTTCTGGTGCCAGCTACGTAGTATTCGGTAAAGCTAGCGGATTTGATGCGACGATGAATTTATCAGATCTTGATGGCAGCAATGGATTTCGTTTAGATGGGATGAATGGAGAAGGTTCAGGAGATATAGTAAGCAATGCAGGAGACGTCAATGGGGATGGTTTTGATGATTTACTTATTGGTGGCGGAGATTCCTTATATGGCCCTAGTGACAGTTATGTGGTATTTGGCAAGGCTTCAGGTTTTAATGCGGCAATGAATTTATCCAGTCTTGATGGTGAAAATGGTTTTCATCTGATAGATGAAGGTAATTTTGTTAGTAGTGCGGGTGACATCAATGGTGATGGATATGATGATGTAATTGTCGGAGATGTGTTTTCCGAATATTATTTTAATGATGGTGGATATAGTGGAAATTTCGTTACTACATACGCTAGTTATGTAGTTTTTGGAAAAGCATCCGGTTTTGATGCTACGTTAAGGGCTTCTGACCTTGATGGTACGAATGGTTTTAGCATTGGGATCGGTCCCGTAGTGAGCGCTGCAGGCGATGTTAATGGCGATGGACTTGACGATTTAATCGTGAGTTCCGGTGGTGATGGTTACGTGATCTTTGGCAAAACATCCAGTTTTGACGCTAAGCTGAAAGTTTCTGATCTTGATGGAAAGAATGGTTTTCGCATAAAAGGAAATGCTATTCATGTTAGCAATGCAGGAGACTTTAACGGCGATGGATTTGACGATTTAATCGTGAGTTCCGGTGGTGATGGTTACGTGATCTTTGGCAAAGCTTCCGGGTTTAATGCTACTTTGAACTTATCCGATCTTGATGGCACAAACGGCTTCCGCTTGGATGGCCTAGAGTCTGATTATTGGAAAGGCAGTTCGGTCAGTGGCGCAGGCGATATCAATGCTGATGGATTTGACGATTTAATTATCGGTGATCCGAAAGATGGGTCAAATGGCAATGCGCCCCGATCAGGCTACGTGGTATTTGGTGGTAACTTTTTCAATGAGGCGATATACCTCGGCACAGCCGAAAATGACCTTCTCAAGGGCACCACGTTGGCAGAACGTTTCGAAGGTGGCGACGGCGACGATCATATTTTTAGCTTGGGCGGAGCGGATGTTATTTATGGAGATGCCGGTGACGATACGATCGTAATATCAGATTTTGATTTCCAATCGATAGATGGGGGAACAGGTAAGGATACCCTGGAAATAGCAATTGAAGGTGCCCTAAATTTGGCAAACGTCCGAGGCAAAATAAGTGGCATTGAAACGATCGATCTGACACAAGTTTATTATTATTCTAATCACAAAACATTGACGCTCACTTTGCAAGACTTGCTCAGTTTATCAGACACAACAAACACCTTCACAGTGAATGGTGATAAAGGAGACAGTATTGTGGGACTGGTGGATGGTTGGGTAGATGCTGGTTTTGAAGATAATTATCATATTTACACCAATCAAGGCACGGTGCTACGAGTAGATACAGCAGTGAGCACGGATCTTACAACTGGCGTAATTAACTTGGCGGATCTTGACGGCAACAATGGTTTTCGTTTGGATGGAATAGGATATCAGGACCGTTCGGGTCTTACGGTCAGCAATGCAGGGGATGTTAATGGGGATGGTTTGGATGATGTGATTATTAGTTCTTCTGGTGTTGATGCATATGGCTCTTGTTATGTGGTATTTGGTCAACTAGCTGGTTTTGATCGTGTATTTAACTTATCCAGTCTTGATGGTAAAAATGGTTTTCGTTTGGATGGTGAGTCCTCTCAAGAAGGTTTAGGGAGGACTGTTAGTAATGCTGGGGATGTCAATGGCGATGGTTTTGATGATTTGATAGTCGGTTCCGCTAAAAATTTTCACAATAACGGTTATTCGAACTACAGCTATGTAATATTTGGTAAAGCTTCCGGTTTTGATGCGGTGAAGAGTATTCCTAAACTTAAGCTGGATGGTACTAACGGTTTTCGTTTGGAAACTGTAGCGGAGCCTGTTAATAGTTCTTGGGGTGGTATGGTTAGTACTGCAGGAGATGTCAATGGTGATGGTTTCGATGATTTGATAGTAAGTGCTCCTGAATTTGGTTCAAATAAAAGTTTTTCCAGCTATGTGGTATTTGGTAAGGCTTCCGGATTTGAGGCTTCGATGAATTTATCCGAACTTAATGGCAGCAATGGCTTTCGTTTGGATGGCAGTCTATGGCGATCCGTGAGCAATGCCGGGGACGTCAATGGAGACGGATTTGATGATTTGATTATTGGGGATTATTCCACAAGTTACGTAGTATTTGGTAAGGCATCCGGATTTGAAGCTTCGCTGCATTTATCCGATCTTGATGGCAGCAACGGTTTTCGTTTGAATGGGGATGATGTAGGAACATCCGTGAGCAATGCCGGCGACGTCAATGGAGACGGGTTTGATGATGTGATTATTGGTGGTTATACGAGTTACGTGGTGTTCGGTCGAGAATTTGGGTTTGGTGCCGAAGTGAATTTATCCACCCTGGATGGAACTAATGGCTTCCGGTTGGATGGAAAAGATGAATCATCTAACCAATCCGGCATATCGGTTAGCGCTGCCGGGGATGTCAATGGTGATGGATTTGATGACGTGATGATTGGTGCTCAATACACAAATGCGAACGGTAATTCTAGAGCGGGCTCCACTTACGTCGTGTTTGGAAAGTCTTCCGGTTTTGAAGCTACGCTGAATTTAGCCCACCTAGTTGGCAGTAACGGTTTTCGTCTGGATGGAACAGCGGCGGGCGATTATTCGGGCAGATCGGTTAGCAGCGCTGGAGACGTTAATGGTGATGGTTATGATGATTTGCTTGTCAGTGCGCCTGGAGCGGGTCCAGCTTGGAATATTGATTCGGGCTTCAGCTATATAATATTCGGCAGAAGCGATTTTGGCGGTTCAATCGAAACCCACACCGGCACACCTGGTGATGACAATCTGGTAGGTAGTCAAGCCGCAGAAATCTTCAATGCTGGCGATGGTAACGATGACATGATCGGCCGCGGCGGAGCGGATGAATTTCACGCAGGTACAGGAAATGACAATATTCGCGTATCCGATCTGAGCTTTAAGCTAGTCGAGGGCGGCAGCGGTATCGATGTTCTGCATTTAGCTGGTAAGGATTTAAATCTCGACTTTAACAATATTGGTGACAAAATCAGTGGTATAGAAACCATCTGCATCTATGGCACTGGTGACAACACGCTAACCATTACCCCCGAAGGATTGGTCAATCTTTCGGATTCCACGAATACACTAAGAGTCAATGGCGATACCGGAGATCATATCGCGGGATTGAGCAGCGGCTGGACAGATGAAGGTCCACGCGGAAATGGTTACTATCATGTCTACACTCAGGGAGACGCAGTACTGCTGGTTGGGCCTAATATAATTACAGATTTTCCAGTGATTTGATTCAACAGATATGTAGAAACTACAAATCGAGATGGAAGCCCATTTTTTCTCTTGTTGAGAGCAGCTTAGCAATGCATGCCGCAGTCCCTGACTCCATGACAGTCCTGGCTAACGTTCAAAGAGATCATAGTGTTCAACGAATAAGAACATCTTGGCTTTTGACTTGATATTGATAATTAGAATTCTAATAATAAATTAGTTGAGACCTTTGCAAAATCATCCACTTTCCCTGGAGATTCTTTAAATCCCAATTCATTTTTAAGAATCAGGTAAATTTCGGCAAGTTCTTCGCAAAAACTCAGGGAATAACAACACTAATTGCGCCGTTTCGTGGCTAAAAGGCGCACCTTGCTTGTGGTAACCGTAGTAAGAGGCTCTCAACGTACAATCTTGGCAGCCTTTTTAGGTTGTACGCCACTGCTTGAAGGATGTGCCAAGCGTGAGCTTTGGCTAAACCCCGGTAACGCAGGAATTTGCTGCCAAACCAGCGCGCCTGGCTGCCAAAGGTACGTTCCACTACATACCGGGCTTTAGCGATCAAACGATTGCGCTGTAATTGCCGCTGCGTCAGGGGCTTGTTCTTCACCGCTTTATCCTGGATGCCGTTTTTAATGCCGCGCGCTTTCAAAGCTTCACGGTGCTTCTGACTACAATAGGCCTTGTCGCCATGAACCCGGGCACCCGGTTTAATCTCTGCTTTATCGAGCAATGCCAACATGGATTTGCTGTCATGCTGATTGGCAGCAGTGGTCTCTACCGCCATCACCAGCCCATTGTCATCAACCAGCGTGTGTTGTTTATAACCAAACACCGACTTGCCGCCTTTCTTGACCCAACGGGCCTTGCTATTCACACCGGGTTGAACAACCTCAATGACTCGCATGGACATTTGAGCTTCGGACTCATCATCCCGCTCTTCCCGGTCGTTGACCACTTCATAGGGCGGCTTGGTCTTGGGCTTGCGCGGGCTATGCGTGATGCTGGCATCGACGTGACAGCCTGTGCTGACAGTCACGTTGAGCGCTTGAATTTGTTGATTGATTTGTTCCAGTAAACCATTCCAGGCCAAAGCTGCCGTCAAGCGGGTTCTGAAACGAGACAGCACCGAGTGATCGGGAACATCATCTTCTAGAGACAAGCGCTAGAAAGCGCATGACATGCAGGTTTGAGTTGGCCATGTCTTCAATCGCCTCGTCGCTGAGACCGCCATGCCAGATGCCAACCAGCAGCATCTTGAATAACAGTAGCCCAGGATAGGCAGGGCGTCCCGTGGCATCCGATGAA
Source organism: Nitrosomonas sp. (assembly GCA_017984435.1). Taxonomy (GTDB): domain Bacteria; phylum Pseudomonadota; class Gammaproteobacteria; order Burkholderiales; family Nitrosomonadaceae; genus Nitrosomonas. Next base: position 17,085 of record JAGNZK010000029.1, read on the forward strand.
GGTGCATAATACTGATTAATCGCTTTCTCTATGGGTGCCCACTCGATCAGGTGATCGATTTGATTTAGAAAGTTGCTTTTACGGGTGCGGTGGGTGACGTAAAAATCTGGAAAACTCACGCTCTATAACTCAATTCATTGACAAAAAAACATCATGAATCAACATTTTGACTTAAGTATTTATCAGAATATCGTAGCGAATCCATTGGCGCCGATGACGTTACGCATCGGTGTGGCGGGGCATCGAACCTTACCGGCAGATCAGTTGCCGCGATTGCGCGAGGAAATTCGCGCGATCTATATAGCGATTGGTCAAGCGGTTCAGACAATCTTTCGGGAAGAAGCGGCTACCTATCTTTATGCGCGCGAAACACCCATTATCCGCATCATCTCTTCGCTGGCGGAGGGCGCTGACCGATTGTGTATTGCACCTGATCTGATTGCGTTTGATGAACTTAAATTGGAGTTGGCTTGCATTTTTCCCTTCTTAAAAGAAGAGTTTGAGAAAGATTTTCTGCCTAAAAATAGCGTCATAGATAAACAACAAGGTACTGTCGGCGAATTTAACGCTATTCTGGAACGGTTCGGCTATGGGCAGCCGACAGCACAAGTGATCGAATTGGATGGTAATCCGACTAACCGGGAAGCAGCCTATAATCATTGCAGCCGATTGCTGGTGGCGCACAGTGATATTTTGATCGCGGTATACGATGGCGATGATTCCCAGGATACAGGCACTGCAGCCGCCGTGAAAGCCGCAAAACATCAAGGCATCCCGGTGATTCATATTTCCACCCTAGCGAATACGCCACTGCAATGTCATTGTTCAACACGATTCGGTCACGAACCTTGTGATACCCATTACACCACCAGTCTGTTACACAAAGAATTACATCGGGTTTTGTTATTCTCAGACGTGCTGGATCAAGCAGGGCCTGATAACAAGATCGACGATTTGCGCAAACAAAAAATACTGGCTCGTTTTAAACAATATCAGGCAGAAGGGAACTTGCAACTCACGCGAGACAGACCGGATTTTTATGATGCAGGACCCATCAAACTGGCGCGAAAGTATAAAGATAAGACCGCCGAAGCATTTGATATTTTAAAGCAGGTGATTACTACACCGGAGAGAATACAAAAGGAATTAAAGCGCTTAAAAAAGCAAGACATTGATCCGGCAGCCACAGAAAAACCGGAGAATGTTGAACAGCAGCTCTCCAAACCAAGCCTGAACAGATATTTTGCAGCCTATCTGCGCGCCGATCGTTTGGCAAATTATTATGCCAGTATTCACCGCAGTACTTTCGTGTTGATCTATTTGTTGGGTGCAGCGGCCTTGATTACAGCTGCCACTGCGCTGCTTTTTCAAGCAACAGGGGCAGTGTTGCTATGTGTGGTGTTTGAGTTGGGGTTTCTGATTGCGATTTTTGTACTTTATTGGCGGGATCACAGCAAGAAATATCATGACCGCTGGTTGGAATACCGCTGTCTGGCCGAGTTTCTACGACCCATGCGTTATCTGTCATTACTGGGCAGCCCCTACGCAATCAGTAATTTCCGCGATACCGAAGAATACCTCCACCGGGAAGTGATCGGACACAGTGCTGTCGGGCGAAGCTGGTTGTATATCTATACCGAAACCATTAATCGTTGGGCGGGTTTTAACGCGTGCCGCCTGGATTCAGACTGTAAACAGTCGGTTAGCCATTTCGTTAGAACCACCTGGCTCAATGGGCAAATCAGTTATCACACCTATAATGCGGCAGCCATGCGAGTCTTGGGGCATAGACTCGGGCGATTGAGCTTTTGGCTATTTGTCGCCACTGTGGTCATTGTGGTATTCAAATTGATTACCGTGGGCAGGGGCCTAGCCATAGATCCTGAAATAGCACATGGTTTTTTTGCTGGCTCTTCTGCATGGTTGGCAGCCATCTTGCCCATACTTGCTACAACAGTCTATGCAATTCGCAATCACGCCGAATTTGATATCTCGGCACAGCGCTCGCTCACCATGCGCACAGCCCTGATAGCCCGGCGTAAAAAACTAAGGAATGGCCAGGAAACCCTGACATCCGGTCAAATGGCCGTGATCTTGAATGATATCGCCACGATCACGATTAAAGAAACGGCAGATTGGCTGGAGATTTATGAAATGAAGGAATCGGAATTGGGATGATGCTTTTAAAGCAAGATAACCGACTAGAATTGGAAAAACTCGGCAAAGTACATGAAGGAATTTATTTTTGAAAAAACCTATACGCCCCCTTTGCGCTAAGCCTCTATAAATTAGTGAGAATCACCCATGCCAGGAATTTTTATTAGTTACCGTCGTGACGATACCGCAGCTTATGCTGGTCGACTGTTCGATCGATTAGAAAAAGCTCAGTGCTGTAGATGTGGCTATCGTTATAATTGATAAACAGTGACTTGATATAACTGATGCTCCTGGATACAGGCGCCTAGATAATCCGGATGATTTTGTTCGCCTTGAAGTCGCCGAGATTCTGGAACGGAAGATGCGGGCAATTCCGGTTCTGGTAGGTGGTGCAGTTGTACCTAAATCATTGCAATTACCTAACTAACTGAGTTCACTGTTGTGCACTTTCAATACGCCACCGGCAATGGATCCAAACTACGCCACAAATACCACGTAGCTACCGAGCGCCACGGCTGCCAGGGCTTTGCGAGTGCGAGTATGGTTTTTTTGTTTACTGGTTGTTTATCAAAATAGTGTTGACTGATTGCACGTTGTAATCCGATGTCGTCCAATGGTAAAACATCCGGTCGTTGCAGGTGAAAAATCAGAAACATTTCCGCTGTCCAGCGTCCTATCCCTTTTACTCGTGTCAGTTGAGCGATGATGGCTTCGTCATCCATGGCATTCCAAGTCGTTTCATTCAAATTGCCTTCTGTGAAGTGCCACGATAAGTCCTGTAGGTAGGTTATTTTTCTTGCGGATAGTCCGCAGGTTCGCAATAAATTCTGTTCGGCTGCAGCGATCGTGCGCGGCGTCATGTCGGGCATTGCACCGAGCACTTTCTGCCATACGCTCTCGGCGGCTTTGACGGAAATTTGTTGTCCGACAATTGAGCGTGCCAGGGTGGTGAATGCACAACCCCGTGATGTGAGTGTGGCGCCTTCAAAGTGCTGAATTAGGTTGCGCATGACCTCGTCACATGCGGCTAATTCCTGTATTGCTTGTTGCCAGTAAGGGGGTGTCATATTTCTGCTGAAGTGGGATTGTTAAATGTGGAGAGTGTGCAATTTTTTGAGCTTATAAACAAGATTGCTCTAGGTGGTTATCAAAAGGAATTAACAATTCACATTTAATTTTTCTTCTATCTATCTTATTTATTTGAATATTTTACTGATCATTTAATGGTGATTGGCTTTGTGCTTAAGTCTTTGTCATATAAATATAAAACTCCATATTCTTGCTTGACTGTGGGGTATTTTTTGATTAAAGTGGGAGGCAGTGGGAGAATGTGGGGAATTTTGGTGAATCTCGATTAATTTTCCCGTAATATGAGGAGACAGCATGTTTCGTGGCATCACGCAACTCAGTCTGGATGCGAAAGGTAGGCTTGCGATCCCCGCAAGATACCGTGGCGAACTGATGTCTTCCTGTGCAGGACGCTTGATTGTTACAGTTGATCCTTCAAAGTGTTTGTTGATTTATCCTCAGCCTGCCTGGGAACCGATAGAACAAAAACTCAATAATCTTTCCAGTTTTGATCAAAAAACTCGTAATTTGCAGAGGTTGCTGGTGGGTAATGCCAGTGATGTCGAAATGGATGCTGCCGGTCGTATCCTGGTGTCGCTGCCATTGCGTCAGTTTGCCGGTTTGTCCAAAGATGTGGTTTTGGTTGGTCAAGGTACAAAATTTGAATTGTGGGATGAGGGGCAGTGGAATTTACAGATTGAAAGCGCATTGGCTTTCAAGGATGGAGATATGCCGCCAGAGTTGGATGGTTTTTCGCTGTAACAAAACAAAAGGAATAGATGCACATTTCGGTGTTGTTGCATGAAGCGGTTGATGCGTTGGCGATAAAACCAAATGGTATTTATGTGGATGGCACGTTCGGGCGTGGTGGGCATAGTCGACTGATCCTGTCGCAACTGAGTGAGGATGGCCGATTAATCGTTTTTGATAAAGATCCTGCTGCAGTTTTATTAGGTGAAGCCATTGAGGATAAACGATTCTGCATTCAGCACGGTGGTTTTTCCGGGATGCAACGGATATTGCGGGAAATGGGGGTTGCAAAGATTGATGGTGTGTTGCTGGATTTGGGCGTGTCTTCGCCACAATTGGAAGAAATTTCGCGCGGTTTTAGTTTTCGTTCTGCAGGACCGCTCGATATGCGCATGGATACAAGCAGTGGATGGACTGCGGCAGAGTGGCTTGCTACGGTTGCAGAAGATCAATTAGAAAAGGTGATCAAGGAATATGGCGAAGAACGGTATGCTCGGCAGATTGCAAGAGCGATTATTGTGGCAAGAACGCGGCAGCCTATTGTTACCACATTACAACTTGCCGAAATTGTCGCAGCGGTTGTACGCGCGCGCCAGCGGCAGCGGGAAAATATGCGGCATCCGGCGACGCGCACTTTTCAGGCGATACGGATTTATCTCAACCAGGAGCTTGAGGAATTGTCGTTAGTTTTGCCGCAGTGTGTTGAATTATTAAATCCAGGCGGGAGATTGGTGGTGATCAGCTTTCATTCGTTGGAGGATCGTATGGTCAAACAGTTTATGCGAGCGGCAGCCAGTACGGATGAATTGCCACGTGGCGTGCCGTTGCGGGAAAAAGATTTGCAACGGTTCAGTAAACAGAAATTAAAGTTGATCGGAAAAGCAATTCGCCCGGGTGAGAATGAAGTGACTGAGAACGTAAGAGCGAGGAGTGCTGTCATGCGTGTGGCCGAACGAATTGTTTTAAATGGATAAAGCGCAATGTTCAAATTGAACATTTTCTTGGTGTTAGTGCTAATCGCTTGTGCATTGGGCATTGTGACTTCGCAGCATACCGCTCGTAAGTTGTTCATGGCGCTAGAGAATGAAAAGGAAATAGAACGGAAATTGGATGTGGAATGGGGCAGGCTGCAACTGGAGCAAAGCACGCTGATTATGCATGGACGTATCGAACATATTGCCCGGGAACATTTGAATATGATGGTGCCCGCTGCTTCGAGCATACAAATTGTGTCGATAGGTGCGGCAGAGAATCGGTCAAATCCGGAGGATTGAAGCCATGATTAAAAATGAAGTACCGCAAATTAAACTGGCAGCATGGCGTTCGCTGCTGTTATTTGGCTTACTGGTACTGGGTTTAATCAGTTTGGTGGGGCGTGCTGCCTATCTGCAAGGCATGCATAATGATTTTTTGCAAGAGAAGGGGGAGTCGCGCTATAGCCGTGTTGTTGAAATGAATGCGGATCGGGGCATGATTACCGACCGGAACGGACAGATACTGGCTATCAGCTCACCCATCGGATCCGTGTATGCCGATCCGAAAGTAGTCAAGGTGACACCGGAGCAATTGAAGCAATTATCCGATTTACTTGAAATATCCAGCGCTGAAGTAGATCAGCGTATTCATAGAAAGAACAGCCGGTTTGTTTATCTGAAACGGCAGGTGGTGCCGGATATCGCCGAGAAGATTATGAAGTTAAAGATTCCGGGTATCTATTTAACGCATGAATCCAAACGTTACTACCCGGAAGGTGAGTTTGCAGCGCATGTGTTGGGTTTCACGGATATTAACGATGAAGGCCAGGAGGGTGTTGAGCGTGGTTGGCAGGGAACGCTTGCCGGCGAATTGGGAAGTCGCCGTGTCATTAAGGATAACAAGGGGCGAATCGTTGAGGATGTTGAAAATATTCGCTTGCCCAAACAAGGGCAGGATTTGATTTTATCGATCGATAGAAGAATTCAGTATCGTGCCCATGCCGAGTTAAAAGAAGCGGTGAAGCTCAATAAAGCCAAAGCCGGCAGTATCGTTGTTTTAGATGCGCAGACGGGTGAGATACTGGCACTGACGAATTTGCCGGTTTATAACCCAAATAATAGATCCACCATCAGCAATGAAAGACTTCGCAACCGCGCATTGATCGATACGTTTGAGCCCGGATCCACGTTAAAGCCATTTACGGTAGCCGTTGCCATGGAAATCGGAAAGGTGAATTCCAATACTGTGATGCAAACAGCGCCGGGAATGCTGCAAGTGGGTAGAAGAACCATACGTGATGTCAATAATAAAGGCGAATTGACGGTTGCCCAAGTAATCCAGCAATCCAGTAACGTAGGAACGGCAAAAATAGCTTTGTCACTTGCACCGCAGACGATGTGGGAGATGTTTAACCGTTCAGGATTTGGCATACCGACAAATTCCGGTTTTCCAGGGGAAGCGAATGGCATAGTGCGATCCTATAACGCATGGCGTCCGATCGAGCAGGCCACGATGTCCTATGGTCACGGCATTTCAACCAGTCTGATGCAATTGGCGCGTGCTTACACGATCTTTACCAGCAGAGGCGAATTAAAACCCATCTCACTACTGAAGCAGGATATGCCTGTCATGGGGCAGCGTGTGATTTCTCGCGATACGGCAATGGCCATGAGCTATATGCTGGAAATGGCGACTAAACCAGGCGGAACGGCACCGTTAGCACAAATTAATGGCTATCGTGTTGCCGGTAAAACCGGAACAGCGCATAAGTTGATCGATGGCCAGTATGCTAAAAAGCACTATATTTCAACCTTTGTCGGTTATGCACCGGCATCTAATCCGCGCTTGATCATTGCGGTGATGATTGATGAACCCTCTGCAGGAAAATATTTTGGCGGTGCTGTGGCTGCTCCTGTCTTTAGTAAAGTGATGAGTAGCGCTCTGCACATCTTGAACATTCCGCCGGATGCACCGGCCAATAATGTGATCACTTTCACTGCGACACCGGAAATGGGTGATGAAGGGTGAGTCTGATGACTGTTAAGAGAAAAACATCAAAATTGTTTGATCATCATCTGCTAGATGAAATCGGTGTTCCTGTTCAAAATCTGGTGACGGATAGCCGGCAGGTAAGGCCGGGTGATACTTTTCTGGCTTATGCGGGAGAAAAAAATGATGGGCGTCAGTTTATTCCGCAGGCAATAGCGGCGGGCGCCAATGCGATCTTGTGGGATCCGCAAAACTTTTCATGGAATCCACAATGGCATATTCCCGCGCTACCTGTTAATGAGCTTAAGGCCAAGGCAGGTTCGATCGCCGATTATGTATATGGTGGTCCCTCGAAGAGACTATGGGTGGTTGGGATAACTGGAACCAACGGTAAAACATCCTGTTGTCATTGGTATGCACAAGCCATGACAAGCTTGGATAAGAAAACCGCCGTAATGGGAACATTGGGGAATGGTTCTGGCGGCAAACTGGAAGTTGCTGAAAATACGACGCCTGATGCCACGGTGTTGCAACGTTTATTGGCAAAATTTAAACAGCAGGGCGCTGATAGTGTGGCGATGGAGGTTTCATCACATGGCATCGTGCAAGGACGCGTCAACGGAACCGCATTTTCTGTGGCGGTGCTTACCAATTTATCACGCGATCATCTGGATTATCACCAGAATATGGATGCCTACGCAGCTGCCAAGGCGCGTCTATTTTTCTGGCCGGAATTGAAGTGTGCGGTGATTAACATGGACGATGTGTTGGGCGTTGAGTTGTCACGGCAGTTTGCTGATAAAACCACAAAAATAATCGGCTATGGGTTCAAATATCCGGAGTTGGGTTGTTATTCAAAGCATTTTAAAATGGTTTATGGCACAAATCTTAAATCTGATATCGAAGGGATTGAATTTGATATTGAGTATGAAAGGTGTCGTGAGCATTTAAAAGTTAATTTACTGGGTAAGTTTAATGCATCCAATCTATTGGCGGTAGCGGCAACTTTGCTGGCCAGCGGCATTAAGCTGTCAGATGCCGTTCAATCGCTGCAAAATGTGCGTCCTATTCCAGGACGGATGGAAAAATATACGGCAATTGGCCAACCCATCGTCATTGTGGATTACGCACATACGCCCGATGCATTGGAGAAAGTGTTGTGCACGTTGCGCGAGATTTTGCGTGCTACCCATAAAAATAAAATAGTGAACCAGTCAAGTGCGCGTTTGCATTGCGTCGTGGGTTGCGGCGGCGACCGGGATAAAGGGAAGCGTGCAATGGTCGGTGAAGTTGCTATGCGTTTGGCGGATGCAGTTATTTTTACCAGCGACAATCCACGCACGGAAGATCCACTGAGCATTATCAAAGATATTACTGCCGGTGCGGGTGCAAATAGCTATCAAATAGAAATCGACCGGGCATTGGCCATTTATCAGGCAATCGACAATGCTCAATCGGGCGACATCGTGTTGATCGCCGGAAAGGGTCATGAAGAATTTCAGGAAATAAAAGGACGGAAGATTCCCTTTAAGGATGCAGAAATCGTGCAACAAGTGCTGCAGGATCTGGCCATGAAAGTGCGAGCGCAAGAATGATAATGATCAAAGAGGTTGCTCAGGTATTGCATAGCGATTGGAATGGGAAAGACGTGCTATTCAACGGGGTGAGTACAGATAGCCGCACCTTAAAGCAAGGTAATCTGTTTGTTGCTTTGGCAGGTGAAAATTTTGATGGCAGTAGATTTGTCGGTAGCGCTGTCGAGAAAGGCGCCGTTGCGGCGATGATCAACCAAGCGGCTGATAGCAATCATCTTCCGGTCAATATTCCTTTGATACGAGTCAACGATACGCGATTGGGTCTGGGGCAATTGGCCGCGCATTGGCGGAGTCGTTTTGCGCTGCCGATCATTGGGGTCACCGGCAGTAACGGCAAAACTACTGTTAAGGAAATGATCGCTGCGATACTCCGTCAGGCGACAGGCAATGGCGCAGCAGGAGCCGGTGCATCACAGGATCCTGTATTAGCAACGGAAGGTAATCTCAATAATGATATCGGCGTGCCTCAAATGCTATTACGTTTACGTCGGCACCATTGCTATGCGGTGATTGAAATGGGCATGAATCATATTGGAGAGATTTCCTATCTGACACAATTGGCGAAACCGGCGGTTGCGCTTATCACCAATGCAGGTGCCGCGCATATTGAAGGATTGGGTTCGGTCGAAGCGGTGGCACGCGCCAAGGCGGAGATTTTTGAAGGCTTGGATCAACAAGGTACAGCGATTATTAATGCGGATGACATGTATGCGTCCTTGTGGCGTCAATACGCAGGTTCACGACGAATCATGGATTTTGGTTTGCGTGAGGATGCCCGGGTAGGCGCTGAATATCAGACGGACGCACTAATGAGCAGGGTTACATTGAAATTGCCGGGCGGTATTGCAGCAGTGACGTTACAGGTGCCCGGTGTACATAATATCTATAACGCATTGGCGGCTGCAGCGGCAACCGCTGCATTAGGTATTGATAAGGAATTGATTGCACGCGGATTGGAAAGTTTCCAAGGCGTGCGAGGGCGTATGCAGAAGAAGTCCGGTTTGCATCATGCGCGGTTAATTGACGACACGTATAACGCAAATCCGGAGTCGGTGCGGGCTGCTTTGGCTGTCTTGGCGGCAACCGCAGGAAAAAAAATACTGGTATTGGGTGATATGGGTGAACTGGGTAAATCAGCAGTTGATTTGCATCGCACGATTGGAAGGGACGCGCGCAAAGCAGGGCTTGATCGACTACTGACTTTAGGTGAGCTAAGCGCTTATGCGGCAGAAGAATTTGGCCAAGGTGCGCAGCATTTTAATACGCTCGATGAATTACTCAATGCGGCTGAAAGTTTGCTCACAAATGATGTCACCGTCTTGGTAAAAGGGTCGCGTTTTATGCAAATGGAGCGGGTGATCAGGCAGTTAGAAGCTTAATTGCTGACATAAGGAATCAATATGCGAAGAAAGATGAACAAATGCTAAATAATCGATTACAACAACCGGGATTTTTATGCTGTTAGCATTTTTTCAATGGTTGGCTCAGGATATCCGTGCTTTCAATGTATTCAGCTATATTACATTGCGCACCATGCTGGCGGTTCTGACGGCGATGGTGATTTCTTTTATTATTGGCCCAACGATGATCCGTAAATTGACTGCCTATAAAATCGGGCAATCGGTGCGTGATGATGGTCCGCAGACCCATCTGGTAAAAGCGGGGACACCCACCATGGGCGGTGCCCTGATACTGATGTCTATAGTGCTGACGACTTTATTATGGGCTGATTTGAGTAATCGCTACATCTGGGTGGTGTTGTTGACTACATTGGGGTTTGGCGTGATTGGCTGGATCGATGATTATCGGAAGGTCGTGTATCGTAATCCCAAAGGATTGCCCGCAAGTGTTAAGTTCTTTTGGCAGTCGGTGATTGCTATTGCCGTTGCGGTGTATCTGGCTTTAACGGCTGAAATGCCGGCTCAGACCGACATGATCGTGCCTTTTTTTAAGGAAATCGCAATTCCGCTGGGAGTAACAGGGTTTGTCATATTGACTTACTTTGTTATTGTCGGCACCAGTAATGCCGTGAATCTCACCGATGGACTGGATGGTTTGGCAATCATGCCCACTGTCATGATCAGCAGCGCTCTCGCAGTTTTTGCCTATGTGACAGGGCATGTCGTATTTGCCAAGTATCTGGGAATTCCTTATATCCCCAATACCGGGGAGTTATCTGTGTTTTGTGGCGCTCTGGCAGGGGCTGGACTGGCCTTTTTGTGGTTTAACGCCTATCCCGCGGAAGTATTCATGGGTGATGTGGGTGCGCTTGCCTTGGGTGCTGCGTTGGGAATTGTGACTGTTATCGTCCGGCAGGAGATTGTGCTGGTGATTATGGGCGGTGTCTTTGTCGTCGAGGCGTTATCGGTGATGCTACAGGTGGCCTCATTTAAATTGCTGGGAAAGCGTATTTTTCGCATGGCCCCATTGCATCATCATTATGAATTGAAAGGTTGGAAGGAAAATCAGGTCGTGGTCAGATTCTGGATTATTACGCTGATTCTGGTGCTGTTTGGATTATCAACATTAAAACTAAGATGAATTTGCAAGGTAAAATAGTACTGGTGCTGGGCATGGGTGAAACAGGTTTGTCCATGGTGAAATGGTTATCCCGTCAGGGTGCGCAAGTGCGTGTGGCGGATAGCCGCATGGAGCCACCGGGCTGGAAAGAAATCGCGGAATCCTTTCCACTGTTGCAAGTTTACAAAGGCAAGTTTGAGTCCAAAATTTTTGATGATATCGACATGATTGCGATGAGCCCGGGCGTCCCTTTGGCGGATCCCTGCGTGCAGCAAGCCATGCAACGCGACATACCGGTTGTCGGTGACATGGCGCTTTTTACCTGGGCGCTGGAGCAGAGCAATCTGCCCAAGCCAAAGGTTGTGGCGATCACAGGATCCAATGGAAAAACTACGGTTACCGCCATGGTAGGCGCTATGTTGAGGAAATCGGGTTGGAATGTGGAAGTGGCAGGGAATATTGGCCCGGCCGTTCTGGATGCATTCATGCAGCGCATGGATGCGGATGATTGGCCGCAAGCCTGGGTGCTTGAGACATCCAGCTTTCAGTTGGAAACAACGCATAATTTGAATGCCGATGTGGCTACAGTGCTCAATCTGAGTGAAGATCATCTGGATCGTTATGCCGGTATGCAAGATTATGCAGTGGCAAAAACAAGGGTTTTCTGGCACGAAAAGAATGAAGGTATACAGGTTCTAAACCGCGATGATCCGGGAGTTTGTGCGCTGGCGCTAGCAGATAGAAAACAAATTACGTTTGGTGTTGACGAGCCGCCAACCCGATCGGATTTTGGCATTATTCGCGATGGCGATGATCTATGGCTGGCGGAAGGCAATATGCAATTAATGAAAACTTCCGAATTGGTTGTGAATGGTTTACATAATGCTACCAATGCACTGGCAGCATTGGCTATGTGCCGTGCATTGGGAGTCCCTGTTGATCCGCTGGTGTCGGCTTTGCGGGAATTTCGCGGTTTGCCACACCGGATGGAAAAGGTTGCGGCATTCAATGAAGTTACTTTTTATGATGATTCCAAAAGTACCAATGTAGGTGCGACAGTGGCAGCACTCAATGGTATGAAACAGAATGTGGTATTAATTGCCGGCGGTGATGGTAAAGGACAGAATTTCTCGCATTTGAGACAGGCTGTCGCTGATAATGCGCGGGCCGTGGTATTGATTGGCCGTGATGCGGGAATCATTGCCGGAGAACTGAAAGACTGCGGCGTGCCTGTGCATTTTGCGGCTACGATGGAAGAAGCGATGCAGAAGAGTTTTTTGTTGGCACAAGGCGGCGATGTGGTGTTGCTATCACCTGCCTGCGCCAGTTTCGATATGTTCAGGAATTACATACATCGCGCGGAAGTGTTTGTTGCCGCCGTGAGGGAGATTGAGAATAAATTTTTTAATTTTGGACAAAAGAAGCATTAACGGATGATTTATCAAGCGAACAATCAGAAGCCAAGAGTAATGACTGATTATGATCAGGCGTTGGTGTGGTCGGCTTTGCTGTTGCTGAGCATCGGATTGGTCATGATTTATTCTGCTTCCATTGCGATTGCAGAGGCGCAATTTGGCGCGGATCGTGCCTATCATTATTTATTGCGGCACAGTATTTATCTGGCGGTGGGCCTGATATTAGGATTCATTGCTTTTCAGGTGCCGATGCAAGTGTGGCAGAAATATGCCAGTTATCTGTTCATGGCCATTACCTTATTGCTTGTTCTTGTTCTTGTTCCCGGCATTGGTCATGAGGTCAATGGCAGCCAGCGTTGGATCTCACTGTATGTGGTGAATTTACAACCGTCGGAGTTTATGAAATTTGTGATGGTGCTGTATGCCGCTGACTATGTGAATCGTAAAGCGGCGGATTTGAATTACCTATTCAAAGGATTTTTGCCAATCACCACAGTGCTGGCCATCGTGGGATTCCTATTATTGCTGGAGCCGGATTTTGGGGCTTTCTTTGTCGTGACGGCATTGGCTATGTCGATTTTGTTTCTCGGCGGTGTCAGTTTGAAAATATTTATTGGCCTGATCGGTATCCTGGCGGTTGGTCTGTATGGATTAATCTTGAGTTCGCCGTATCGATTGGATCGGGTGGTGGCATTTATGGATCCTTGGGCTGATCCCTATGGCAAAGGCTATCAATTGAGTCATGCACTGATCGCATTTGGACGAGGTGAATGGCTTGGTGTCGGTTTGGGAAGCAGTGTTGAGAAATTATTTTATTTGCCTGAGGCGCATACGGATTTCTTGTTGTCGGTATTGGCTGAAGAATTGGGGTTTGTCGGGGTCGCTGCGGTAATTATTTTGTTTATGTGGCTGATTATGCGTGCATTTGTCATCGGTCGCTTGGCTGCGAAGCTGGCATTGCCCTTTTCCGCACTGGTGGCGCAAGGGATTGGTGTGTGGATTGGTTTGCAAGCGTTGATCAATATGGGCGTCAATATGGGTGTTTTGCCTACGAAAGGATTAACGTTGCCCTTGTTGAGTTTTGGCGGTAGCAGCATCACGGCGAACTGTATTGCTTTAGCAGTACTGCTGCGCATTGATTGGGAAAATCGTCAGCGCTTGCGGGGGCTTACCGTATGAGAACTCGCACTATTTTAATTATGGCAGGCGGTACCGGGGGGCATGTGTTTCCGGGGCTGGCGGTGGCTGATTACCTGCGAGATCTGGGCTGGCGTGTTGTATGGTTGGGAACCAAGGCAGGCATGGAGTTGAAGCTGGTTCCGCAACATGGCTATGCAACAGAAGTCATCAGTTTTTCCGGATTGCGGGGTAAGCGCTTGACCACCTGGTTTATGCTGCCGCTACGCTTGATCAAAGCATTTTTGCAGAGTATTCGCATCATACGCCGGGTAAAACCAGATGTGGTTCTGGGTATGGGCGGGTATCCAGCCTTTCCAGGTGGCATGATGGCCTCGTTATTAAATAAGCCATTGATCATTCATGAACAAAATTCGTTACCGGGATTAACCAACAAGGTTCTGGCGAAGTTGGCGGATAAAATCATGCTGGGTTTCCCGGATGCCATTCTTGCGGACAAAGCGAAAACAGTATTTTCGGGTAACCCGGTACGCGCTGAAATTACGCAGATGGAAGTGCCGGAAAAGCGTTTTCTGGGACGGCAGGGGAAATTGCAATTACTGGTCGTGGGCGGCAGTCTTGGCGCGCAAATTCTAAATGCTGTGGTGCCGCAAGCACTTACATTGATGCCCGAGAATCTTCGCCCATTTGTAGTTCATCAAACAGGTGCAGTACACCTGAAATCTGTTGAGAAAATTTATGCGGATCTGGCGCTGGCAGGGGAGGTGCTTGCATTTATCGACGACATGGCTAAACGTTATGCAACTTGTGACTTAATACTATGCCGGGCTGGCGCATTGACGGTTGCGGAATTAAGTGCCGCGGGGGTTGCCAGCATATTGGTACCCTATCCGCATGCGGTCGATGATCACCAAACCAGTAACGCTCAGTTTCTCTCAAACGATGGCGCTGCTGTGTTGGTGCCACAAAATGAATTGACCGCACAAAAGCTAGCTGAGCTGCTCACGCAACTGACAAGGGAGAAATTACTGACCATGGCGATAACTGCGCGTGGTCTGGCAAAACCGGAAGCAACCAAAGTGGTGGCTGAAGCTTGTATTGAACTCAGTGGAGCACTGTATGAAGCATAAAGTCAAACATATTCATTTCGTTGGTGTCGGTGGTGCAGGAATGAGTGGCATTGCTGAAGTTTTCGTTAATCTGGGGTATCAGGTCAGCGGTTCTGATTTAACAGATAGTCCGGTCATTCAACGGTTGAGCAATTTGGGCGTGAAGGTGTATGTGGGCCATGCAAGCCAGCAGATAGCCGGTGCGGATGCGGTGGTGACTTCTACAGCGGTTAAGTCCGATAATCCCGAAGTGATCGCAGCAAAAAACAAAAATATTCCCGTTGTGCCGCGTGCCATGATGTTGGCAGAATTGCTCAGATTGCGCAGAGGCATAGCGATAGCGGGCACTCATGGAAAAACCACCACCACCAGTCTGATCGCCAGTATACTTGCGGCGGCGGATATGGATCCGACTTTTGTGATCGGTGGAAAATTGGAAGCGGCGGGTTGTCATGCCAAATTGGGAAGCGGTGAATTCATTGTCGTAGAAGCGGATGAATCGGATGCTTCTTTCTTATATTTACAACCGGTGTTGACTGTGGTGACCAATATTGATGCCGACCATATGGAAACCTATAGCTATGATTTCAATCGGTTGAAGCAAACATTTGTGGAATTCGTACAGCACTTGCCTTTTTATGGCATGGCGGTGTTATGCATGGATGATGCGAATGTGCGCGAAGTGATGCCGGCTATTTCTAAACCCATTACTACCTATGGATTGTCTGAAGATGCACAGGTTCGCGCGATCAATATTCAACAGAACGGTAGTCAGATGAAATTTACTGCTGTGGTGGGTGTGAACGGTTCGGCGCGTCAATTGGATATCACGCTGAATATACCTGGGCTGCATAACATACAAAATGCATTGGCGGCGATTGCTGTCGCCAATGAGATTGGTGTGCCAGATGCGGCCATTGTCAAGGCGTTAGAGGAATTCAAGGGTGTGGAAAGGCGTTTCCAACGCTATGGGGAAATTAAAATATCCGCGCAGCAGAGTTTTACGCTGATCGACGATTACGGTCATCATCCGGTTGAAATGGAAGCGACCATAAAAGCTGCCCGTGGTGCTTTTCCCGGCCGACGTTTGGTAGTGGCATTTCAGCCGCATCGTTACACACGCACCCGGGATGTATTCGAGGATTTCACCCGAGTGCTGTCTCAGGTTGATGTATTGTTATTAACCGAAGTGTATTCGGCAGGTGAAGATCCCATTGTTGCAGCGGATAGTAAGTCTTTGGCGCGCTCAATTCGGGTGCAAGGAAAAGTGGAACCGATTTATGTGGAAGAAGTGGGTGATTTACCGGTTGCCATATTGGATATCGTGCAGGATGACGATGTGGTTCTGGTGATGGGCGCAGGCTCTGTGGCCAAGGTGGCTCCGGATATTGCACAAATGAGAAACAAACTGATTGTAGTGAACGGCTACGAACACTGAGAATTAATGCACGATGCCCCATTTATCACAAAGCATGGAATGCAGGATGTCTGTAACCGGTCAATCGGCAGGTGAAAAGAGTATGCCTGGAATGCGTGGAGAGATGCGTGCCAATGAGCCCATGAGCCAGCATACTTCCTGGCGTGCTGGCGGTTATGCTGAACGTTACTATATACCGGCAGATTTAAACGATCTTGCCTATTTCTTGCAGGATTTGCCATCGGATGAGCCGGTTTACGTTATCGGGCTGGGAAGTAATCTGCTGATAAGGGATGGCGGTCTGCGCGGTACTGTGGTGGCGGTTCATGCACAACTCAATGATTTGCAGTTGCTTGAGCAGAACGACTTGGGTGGATTGATTTATGCGGGTGCTGGTGTGGCTTGTGCAAAGATTGCACGATTTGCAGCTAAGCATCATCTGGCTGGTGCGGAGTTTTTGGCGGGTATTCCGGGCACGGTGGGCGGAGCGCTGGCAATGAATGCCGGATGTTTTGGCGCAGAAACCTGGGAGATTGTTGCGCGTGTGCAGATGATCAATCACAGTGGTGAGATATTTGTTCGCCAGCCTGAGGAATACACGATTGGCTATCGCAGTGTGAAACTGCAACATGCGTTGACCATTGCGACCGAGTCAGAATGGTTTGCGGGTGGATATTTTAGATTGTCGCATGGAGATCAGACGGAATCCCGGCAAAAAATTAAGCAATTATTGGCGCAACGCATGAATAGCCAGCCCCTGAACCAGCCGAACGCAGGTTCAGTATTTCACAATCCGCCTGGAGATTATGCGGCGCGTTTGATTGAAGCCTGTGGTTTAAAGGGATTTTGTATCGGCGGTGCTATGGTGTCACCTAAACATGCCAATTTTATCGTCAACACGGGCAATGCTAACGCAACGGATATTGAAGCATTGATCTTGCTGGTACAAGACAAGGTTCGGAAAGAGACAGGAATTGCATTGCTTCAGGAAGTTCGGATTATCGGTGATGCCAGGAGGCATGCACAATGATTGCGCACAACTTTGGCAAAGTTGCCGTACTGCTGGGTGGCCGATCTGCGGAACGCGAAATTTCGTTGCAAAGTGGACAAGCTGTTCTGGACGCGCTGCGTAGAAGCGGTGTCGACGCGCATCCATTTGATCCAGCCGAACAGGCATTGGAAGAACTGTTGCATCAGGGTTTCAGCAGAGCATTTATCGCACTGCATGGTCGTTTTGGCGAAGACGGCACGATTCAGGGCGCGCTTGAGTTGATGGGACTGCCCTATACCGGAAGTGGAGTGATGGCCAGTGCTTTGGCTATGGATAAGTGGCGCACCAAATTAATATGGCAGGCAACCGGCATTCAATCTCCTCGTTATGCTTTATTGCAGGCTGACAGTGACTTTGAAGAGATAGCTGAAACATTGGGTTTGCCGTTGATCGTCAAACCAGCGCGCGAGGGATCCACAATCGGTTTAAGTAAAGTACAGCGTAGCCAAGATCTGGCGGAAGCGTATCGATTGGCAGCACAACACGATGCTTTGGTGCTTGCCGAAGAATTTATTACCGGTAAAGAACTGACCGTGGCGATTCTGGGAGAAACGCCGCTGCCATTGGTAAGGATTGAGGTTGCCGGTGAACTTTATGATTATGAGGCGAAATATTTCTCGAATGATACGAAGTATTTCTGTCCAAGCGGTTTGCCGGATGAATTGGAGGCAGCGATCCAGGATCAAGCATTGCAAGCCTATCGGGTACTGGGGTGTGAAGGATGGGGAAGGATTGATCTGATTCTCAGTCACACAGGACAATTTTATTTTCTTGAAGCGAACACTTCTCCCGGGATGACCAGTCATAGCCTGGTACCGATGGCAGCAAGAACAGCGGGCATTTCATTTGAAGATTTGGTAATAAAAATATTGGCGTTGTCCCATGTGGAATAATCATCAGGCGCTTAATCTGCTATCCGGAATATTGCTGACTTCAGTGGCAATAGCGGTGCTGTATGTAATCGGTTTACGGCTTATCGAGCCGCCGTTGTTTCCAATCAAGGAAATCAATATTCAAGTTGTGAATGGTACAAAAACAGATGAAAAGAAATTGTTGAATGTTACTCATGAACAGATTGCGTATCTTGCCAGACATGAAATTAAAGGAAACTTTATTTCTGTGAATCTCACCGAAGTGCGCGAAGCTTTTGTAAAATTACCTTGGGTGCGTGATGCCAAAGTAAACAGGGAATGGCCGCATGGTTTGAATGTAATGCTTGAAGAGCATCAGGCATTGGCGTATTGGGGGAGTCATGCATTAGTTAATACCTATGGCGAAGTATTCCGCGTCACGGTAGAGCGGGATTTGCCAGTTTTTACCGGACCTAAAGAGGCGAGTGCGCAGGAGGTAGCGCAGCAATACCGGCGATTCAGTAAGATATTGGCACCGCTACAACAATCGATTGCGGAGGTCAATCTCACGCCACGCTATGCCTGGCGCATTCAGTTGGATACCGGAACTGTACTTGAATTAGGACGCAATGAAATTGAAGAAAGGCTTGTTCGCTATGTTGCAGTATATAACCACAGTATTGCCCGATTTAACCAGGAGGGGCCATTGGCCTATGTCGATTTGCGTTATCCCAATGGTTTTGCCATCCGTATGCCTGAAGCGATGCAGCATGCACCACGTAAATCCGGTTCGAGGAAAGAAACGTGAGACCAGGGAGATTAGCTAGATGAACAAAGCGAGAGAAAATAGAAACTTGATTGTTGGTCTCGATATCGGTACATCCAAAATTGTGGCTGTCGTCGCGGAAGTCATTCCGGAAGGCGGCTTTGAAGTGATTGGTTTAGGCAGTCACCCTTCACGTGGATTGAAAAAAGGAGTGGTGGCGAATATCGAAACAACGGTGAATGCCATTCAACGTGCTTTGGAAGAAGCGGAATTAATGGCGGACTGTAAAATTCATGAAGTGTATACCGGTATTGCCGGTAGCCATATCAAAGGCTTTAATTCGGACGGCATGGTGCCCATCAAGGATAAGGAAGTTACGGAGAAAGATGTGGAACGGGTAATGGAAGCCGCAAAGGCGGTGAACATACCGGCGGATCAGCAAATCCTGCATATCCTGAATCAGGAATTCATCATTGACGGTCAGGAAGATGTACGCGAGCCGGTGGGGATGAGTGGCATACGGTTGGAAGTGAAAGTGCATATTGTGACCGGCGCAGTTTCTGCGGCACAGAATATTATGAAGTGTGTGCATCGCTGTGGCTTGGAAGTGCGCGATTTGATACTGCAACCATTGGCGTCGGCGATGGCCGTGTTGTCCGACGATGAAAAAGATCTGGGTGTCTGCCTAGTGGATATCGGTGGTGGAACGACGGATATCGCAGTGTTTACCAATGGTGCCATCCGGCATACTGCAGTGATTCCGATTGCCGGTGATCAAGTGACTAATGATATTGCGATGGCATTGCGTACCCCCACTAAAAGTGCCGAGGACATCAAGTGCCGTTATGGTTGCGCGTTAAGGAGTTTGGCAGATACTCAGGAGATGGTAGAAGTTCCTGATGTGGGTAATCGCGGTTCGCGTCAGCTTTCCAGACAAACGCTGGCGGAGGTAATCGAGCCGCGGGTAGAAGAGCTGTATTGTATGGTGCAAGCCGAGCTACGCCGCAGCGGATTTGAAGAGCTACTTTCATCGGGAATAGTGATTACAGGCGGTTCTGCCTCATTACGGGGCATGGTGGAATTGGGTGAAGAGATTTTTCACATGCCGGTGCGCTTGGGGTTGCCTAATTACCATGGCAATTTAAAGGAAGTGATTCATACGCCACGATATTCTACGGGTATTGGCTTAATTCTCGCCGGTATCGAGCAGATGCAGCATCAACAAGGTTCAAAATTACAGGGGGGGTCCGCCAAGCAGATTCTTTCGAGAATGAAAGGATGGTTTCAGAGAAATTTTTAATGAGAAATTTCAAGGGTTGTGTTGGCAGTCAGGTGGCTTTAATTTCAATGTACTAAAGGAGAAACATTATGTTCGAAATCATGAATAACGAAACTCAGGAAGCAGTCATCAAAGTTGTTGGCGTGGGTGGTTGCGGCAGCAATGCAGTGGATCATATGATCCAGAATGGCATGCAAGGTGTTGAGTTTATCAGTATGAATACTGATGCACAGGCATTGAAAGGGAATAAAGCGTCGACGATATTGCAACTGGGTACCGGTATTACCAAAGGGTTGGGCGCAGGGGCAAATCCTGAAATCGGACGTGAAGCCGCGCTTGAAGATCGCGATCGCATTGCGGAGCTGATTCAAGGTGCGGATATGCTGTTTATCACCGCAGGCATGGGCGGTGGAACTGGCACCGGTGCAGCACCGGTGGTTGCACAAGTTGCCAAAGAAATGGGTATTTTAACCGTGGCGGTGGTCAGTAAGCCATTCGCTTTTGAAGGCAAGCGCCTGTTGGCTGCGAAAGCAGGCATGGAAGCGCTCTCCCAGCATGTTGATTCGTTGATTGTGATTCCTAACGATAAACTGATGATGGTGTTAGGCAACGACATTTCCATGCTGGATGCATTTAAAGCCGCTAATGATGTGCTCTACGGTGCGGTAGCCGGTATTGCCGAAGTGATTAATTGTCCAGGTCTGGTTAACGTTGATTTTGCCGACGTAAAAACCGTGATGTCGGAAATGGGTATGGCGATGATGGGTTCAGCTTTAGCCGCCGGCGTTGATCGCGCTCGCGTTGCCGCAGAACGTGCAGTTTCAAGTCCGTTGCTGGAAGATATTTCTTTATCAGGTGCTCGGGGTATTCTGGTCAATATTACCGCCAGTGCATCGCTCAAAATGCGCGAAGTGCACGAAGTGATGAGCGCTATTAAAAATTTGACCGCCGAAGATGCGACCATTATTGTAGGTACGGTCATTGACGAAAATATGGCTGAAGATTTACGTGTGACCATGGTAGCTACCGGATTGGGTAATCTGGTCAATCAAAGTCAAGGCCAGAACACACCCTTAACGGTTATTCATAGCCGTACTGGGACAGATGACCGGGATTCCATATATGCCACTGAAGAACCGGCAGTTATGCGTACAGGTAGAAGAAGCAACGCCACAGTGGCAGCAATGCGTCAATCCGGTGTTGATCCAATGGACATCCCAGCTTTCTTGAGAAGACAAGCGGATTAGTCTGATTTATTGGGGAATGCTTTGCTGCCCTGTTGGTGATCCGGCAGGGTGGTTTTGCAAATGACTCAATTTGAATGATCGGAAGAAATGATTGTTGGGGCTGTGCTTGTGCTAACTGCTTTAGTTTCTCTAAGCCCTAAGAGCGATAAGATTTCAGTAATCGGGCGGGATTATAAAATACTATTTGGAGCCTATAAAAAGTATCTCAAACCGGATGATTAATGATCCAGAAAGCTCCCGCCATTATTGATGCATGTCTCTTTAATGAAAGATGGCTGTAATTTATGGTTTTTTGTAGTTCCGCTGTAATAGTGTTTATCTGAAATAATGCCATCCGGATCTTTAAACTTCAGACATCGCCCGATACGTTTTTCCTCTGGGCAACTCGTTCCGCGGGTGCAGTATTTTGTCATTAGTCCACCCTGAACAATTCTATTTTCAGGCATAAGCGCCAGCAAGACGATGATTGGTTCTGTCATCATTGGTTGGTAGCCAATCCAAGCGCAGGAAAATCAAGACAAGAAGAAGTCGCAGCTTCC
>JAGNZK010000030.1 GCA_017984435.1 Nitrosomonas sp.
ATGAGGAAGTTGCGAAGACGGACTTGAATGCGAGCTTGGCGGCGGGCAAGATGGTATTGGTGAAGGAAGAAGAGGATAGTGGTGATGGAGATGAGGAAGAAGACGAAGAGGATGAAGAATCTGAAGGAGAAGGTAGTAGTGGAGCGGTAGAAAGTAAAGCCTCCGAAGATGAGGAAGAGGAAGAAGATGAGGAGTAGATTATTTATCAATTCCCTATCTCTAGTGCCAATCTCAATATAGTTAAAGAATGCTATAATCCTAAGAAAATTAAAAAGCCCGCCTATGGCGGGCTTTTTGTTACGACTGAGGTTTTTCTTATATGCTGGATCATTTTCCAAAGCCGGATACTGATTATCCACATAGAAATAGAGATTATTTTATTGCTGGTTTTACTTTCTTCTGTGTTGGAGTAAGTCTGGTAATTGATGGTAGTGCAAGTTCTGAAATGCAAAATTTGCTGGGAATTATAGCCTGGGTCTTCCTGACTGGATTATTGATCGGTGAGAATAGAGAAGTAAGAATGCAGGTTGTTGTTGCAGTGGCATTTGCTACT
Source organism: Nitrosomonas sp. (assembly GCA_017984435.1). Classification (GTDB taxonomy): domain Bacteria; phylum Pseudomonadota; class Gammaproteobacteria; order Burkholderiales; family Nitrosomonadaceae; genus Nitrosomonas. The sequence continues at coordinate 554 of JAGNZK010000030.1, forward strand.
GCTGGCGAACATTTTGCTTCTATTTATATGGAAGGATACACCTATCGATTTGGTAATGTGCCACATTATGTACCCCCTGGCCACGGAATGGTTTATTTGACAGCTGTGGCACTTGCACGCTCAAGGCTTTTCTTAATGAATGCAAGGAAATTGGCCGCCTTTGTTATTGTGACAGGTGGTTTATGGTCGCTGTGGGGAATTAGTGGGATACCTGAGCAAGGGGATCAAGTTGGCGCATTTTTATTTTGTATTTTTGTAGTTTGCCTATTTAAAGGTCGATCTCCTATGGTTTATCTGGGGGCCTTTTTTATTTGTACTTGGTTGGAGATTGTTGGTACAGCAGCTGGAACGTGGAAATGGGCATCTATTGAACCGGTTTTTAATTGGACGCAAGGAAATCCGCCTAGTGGGGTAGCCGCTTGGTATTGTTTAGTCGATGCAGTGGCAATTGGTTCTGCGCCAAAGATTCTAGGCGGTTTGCAAAAAATGAGTAATTGGTATAAAACATCACTTATTAAATAACTATTTGCTTAAAGAGAGCTTTTTTAGGAGTTACAGAATAATCTGTAAGGATCTCGATATTTTAAATACAACTACTTGGAAGGAATATTTGTGACCGTTGTTCGTTTGCCAGATGGATCTGAGCGTATTTTTGATCACCCTGTAACTGTGATGGATGTTGCTTCAGCAATTGGACCAGGTCTGGCTCGTGCAGCAATTGCTGGGAAGGTTAATGGAAAACTGATTGATGTATATAGTCGAATCGATAGAGATAGCGAGCTTGCCATCATTACAGAGAGAGATACTGAAGGATTGGAAATTATCCGGCATTCTTGTGCTCATTTACTAGCTCATGCGGTAAAAGAATTATTTCCAGAAGCGCAAGTTACTATTGGTCCCGTGATTGCTGATGGGTTTTATTATGATTTTTCTTACAAGCGTTCATTTACCCCGGAGGATCTGCTTGCGATTGAGAAACGCATGCTAGAAATCAGTAAACGAGACTTAAAGATAGAGCGAAAAATATTGGATCGCAATGAGGCAATTGATTTTTTTAAACAACAACGCGAGCACTATAAGGCGCAAATAATTGAATCAATACCGGGTAATGAAGATTTGTCACTTTATTCTCAGGGTGACTTTACGGATCTTTGTCGAGGACCGCATGTACCCACTACTTCCAAGATAAAAGTTTTTAAGCTTATGAAGGTGGCAGGAGCTTATTGGCGGGGTGATTCCAATAATGAAATGCTGCAGCGTATTTATGGGACAGCCTGGATAAATAAAGATGATCAGAAAGATTACTTGCATCGTTTAGAAGAAGCAGAGAAAAGAGATCATCGAAAACTAGGAAAACAACTCAATTTGTTTCATATGCAAGATGAAGCGCCTGGTATGGTATTTTGGCACCCAAAAGGATGGATGCTATGGCAGCAGATTGAACAGTATATGAGAAATATATTGGATCAAAATGGCTATCAGGAAATACGCACACCGCAAATTCTGGATAAAGATTTATGGGTGCGTTCAGGGCATTGGGAGAATTTTCGTGAAAATATGTTTACTACAAATTCGGATGAGCGAGACTTTGCAATAAAACCAATGAACTGTCCTGGTCATGTTCAGATATTTAATCAGGGTTTGCGTAGCTATCGTGAGCTTCCAATAAGGCTAGCTGAATTTGGCTCGTGCCACCGAAATGAGGCATCCGGTGCATTGCACGGTATTATGCGGGTACGTTCATTTACGCAAGATGATGCACATATTTTTTGTACAGAAGAGCAAGTGCAAGATGAAGTTGTACGATTTATTGAATTATTGAAAATTGTATATGCAGATTTTGGCTTTAAAGAACTTTTCGTTAAACTTTCAACCCGTCCGCAAAAGCGAGTAGGATCAGAAGCGCAATGGGATAAAGCCGAAGCAGCACTGGAAGCAGCTTTAAATGAGGCTAAACTTAAATGGGAACTACAACCGGGTGAGGGTGCATTTTATGGACCAAAAATTGAATTTTCGCTAACGGATTGTATTGGAAGGGTATGGCAATGCGGAACACTACAATTAGATTTTTCCATGCCAGGTCGCCTAGGTGCAGAATATGTGGCAGAGGATAATTCACGCCAAGTGCCAGTTATGCTTCATAGAGCTATTTTAGGATCAGTGGAAAGGTTTATTGGCATTCTAATAGAAAACTATGTCGGTGCATTTCCTCTGTGGTTGTCACCCGAACAAATTATCGTATTAAATATTTCTCGGGGACAGACTGACTATGCGCAAGAAGTGGCTGCTCAGTTGAGATATCATGGTATTAGAGCTAGCTTAGACTTGAGAAATGAGAAAATAACCTATAAAATCCGCGAGCATAGTTTGCAGAAATTGCCTTATCAGATTATTGTTGGAGACGAGGAAGTGCGAATAAATAAAGTTGCTGTTCGTAATCGTGCGGGTGAAGATCTTGGTCAAATGACATTACAAGCTTTAATAGAACGCTTTAAAGAAGAACTTTCTTCAAAAGTATAAATTTTATTTTAATAAACTCAACTCGGAGGATTTGCCATAGCTCAGGAAAAAACAGCGCGCATCAATCAAGAGATAGATGTGCCGGAGGTACGTCTGATTGGTGTAAATGGGGAGCAGGTCGGTGTTGTTACACTTGCTGATGCAAATGTCTTGGCTGAGGAAGCAGGGGTTGATTTAGTTGAGATCGCACCAACAGCGCAGCCGCCCGTTTGTCGTTTGATGGATTATGGTAAATTTCGTTATCAGGAAAGTAAGAAAAAACATGATGCGAAATTAAAACAAAAACAAGTTCAGATTAAAGAAATTAAATTTAGACCGAATACGGACGAGGGAGACTACAATATAAAATTAAGAAACTTAACTAATTTTCTTAATGAAGGGGATAAAGTTAAAGTAACGTTGCGTTTTCGGGGACGTGAGATGGCGCACCAAGAGTTTGGTATGCGGTTATTGGAGCGTGTGAAAGGCGATTTAGAATCGTTTGCAGTAGTGGAACAATTTCCAAAAATGGAAGGGAGACAAATGGTTATGGTACTGTCACCTAAGAAGAAAGATGCGAAAATCGACAAGTCTAGAGCAGCGACAGAACACTCGATCACTACATCATAAGTTTTTAGCTCATAGCAGATTTCTATCAATGTAATGGAATAATAAGTGATCGCTGGGTTTTCGAAGTTTTCCAATCACGGAAACACCTAGCTTCATATATAAACGAGGAGTATTTATGCCAAAAATGAAAACGAAAAGTGGTGCGGCAAAACGGTTTAAGTTTCGAGCGAATGGAAGTATCAAACGTTCACAAGCTTTTAAGCGCCATATATTGACCAAAAAAACGACTAAGAATAAGCGTCAGTTACGAGGGATTGTAAGCGTTCATTCTACGAATGTAACTTCAGTGCGCGCTATGATGCCGTACGCTTAAAGAGGAGCGATCATGCCAAGAGTTAAACGTGGTGTAACCGCCCATGCGCGGCACAAAAAGATATTGAATTTGGCGAAGGGTTATCGTGGACGTCGTAAGAATGTCTATCGCATAGCTAAGGAAGCTGTTATGAAGGCGGGTCAATATGCTTATAGAGATCGCCGTCAACGTAAAAGACAATTCCGGGCTTTATGGATTGCACGTATTAATGCGGCTGCTCGTGAGTATGGTTTGTCATATAGTGTATTTATGAATGGACTCAAAAAGGCAAGTATTGAAGTGGATAGAAAAGTATTGGCTGATTTGGCTGTATTCGATAAGAAAGCTTTTGAGAAAATTGCGGAGCAAGCAAAAAACAGCCTGGCTGCATAGCCAATTGTAAGAGAAAAGATATCGGGAGGTCGGGGCATAAAACCTGAACCTCCCTTTTTCTTGCTAACCGCAATGACTCTGATGATTGTTCTTTAATTCTAGATGTTAAATTTACATGAAAAACTTGGAAGAAATAATCGGTGAAGCAACAGATTTACTGACTAGTATTGAAGATCCTGCCGAGTTGGAGAACGTCAAGGCACGCTATCTGGGTAAGAGCGGTGCGTTGACTGAGTTACTCAAAGGGTTAGGAAGGCTTCCTGCTGAGGAGCGTCCTGCCGCAGGTAGTCAGATTAATCAAGCGAAGAATCAATTAGAAGCGATACTAAAATCCCGGCGCGATGCAATTCAGGGAAAAGAGCTGGAAGCTAAATTGACCGAAGAAGCATTGGACATCACTTTGCCTGGCAGAGGATCAGGAATTGGTGGTTTGCATCCGGTAACACAAACCTTGCAGCGCATAGAAGCATTGTTCCACTCAATAGGTTTTAATGTTGTTTCAGGGCCCGAGATAGAAACTGATTTTTATAATTTTACTGCGCTCAATATTCCAGAGAACCATCCTGCCCGAGCAATGCATGATACATTCTATGTTGACAATGGCAATTTGCTGCGTACACATACATCGCCAGTCCAGATTCACTATATGCAAAATAATGAGCCGCCGATAAAGATCATTGCGCCTGGACGTGTCTATCGCTGTGATTCTGATGTAACGCACACACCTATGTTCCATCAGGTGGAGGGTTTATGGATCGATGAGAATGCCAATTTTGCTGCATTAAAAGGTGTTTTGGCTGATTTTATAGCGCATTTCTTTGAGCGTGACGATTTACCTGTCAGATTCCGGCCATCTTTTTTTCCGTTTACCGAACCATCAGCTGAGATGGATATTGGTTGCGTGATGTGTGATGGAAAAGGTTGTCGTGTGTGTAGTGATACAGGCTGGTTGGAAGTTTTGGGTTGTGGAATGGTTCATCCGAATGTTCTAAAGCATGTTGCAATTGATAGTGAACGATATATTGGATTTGCTTTCGGTATGGGGGTGGAACGGTTAACCATGCTGAGATACGGTGTCAATGATCTACGACTATTTTTTGAGAATGATGTGCGCTTTCTTAAACAATTCAATTAGATCTGATTAATTTACTCACTTGTTGTAACTCATAGTAGATTCACATGAAATTTTCTGAAAATTGGCTACGTACCTTTGTTAATCCGCCTTGCTCAAGTAATGAACTTGCCCATGCATTAACCATGGCAGGGATTGAAGTTGAAAGCATTCAACCGGTAGCGGCAATCTTTGATAACGTGGTTGTGGCTGAAGTCCTGTCGATTGAAAAACATCCTACCGCAGATCGATTGAAAGTCTGCAATGTCAAGACAGGAAAAGCCGAAACAGACTTGCTGCAGATTGTCTGTGGCGCACCTAATGTCAGTATCGGTGTGAAAGTACCTTGTGCGCTGATCGGAGCAACTTTGCCGGGTTTTACGATCAAAAAAACGAAGCTGCGTGGTATCGACTCTGCCGGTATGTTGTGCTCTGCCAAGGAGCTGGGTATCACTGATGCCGCGGATGGTTTATTACTGCTTCCTGAAGATGCACCAGTAGGTGTGGATTTTCGTAGTTATTACGGACTTGACGACACTGTTCTGACACTCAGCCTGACGCCTAATCGCGCTGATTGTCTTGGAATGCTGGGTGTGGCGCGTGAAGTGGCAGCGATAACAAATACTGATCTGAATGCATCGGAGATAAATTCTGTTGTTAGTGATACTGGAGATATTCTAGCAGTACACGTAGTCGCCCAAGAGGCTTGTCCTTTGTATTGTGGCCGGGTAATACGTAACATTAATCTCGATGTATTAACGCCATTGTGGATTGCGCAACGATTGGAGCGCAGTGGGATACGATCTATTAATCCGGTTGTTGATATCACCAACTACGTATTGCTGGAAACCGGACAACCTATGCATGCGTTTAACCTGGCTAAGATTACTGGAGCTCTTCAAGTACGTTATGCTTTTCCACATGAAAAAATACAATTATTGAACGGTAATGAAATAGATCTAAATTCAGGCATGCTGTTAATTGCGGATGAACATAAGCCGCTCGCATTAGCGGGTATCATGGGCGGATTGGATAGCGGTGTAACACACGGTACGACAGACATTTTTCTAGAGAGTGCATTCTTTAGCCCGAATGTGATCAGTGGTAAGTCATTTTGCCTTGGATTCAGTTCGGATTCAGCTTATCGTTTTGAGCGTGGTGTAGATTTTGCTGCAACCAGAAATGCATTGGAACGTGCTACTTATCTGATACAAGCTATCTGTGGTGGTAAGGCAGGTCCTGTGACTGAGATGAAGCATCAATTGCCACAAAGATCCTCTGTCAATGTGCGCACTGATCGAATAAAACGGGTGCTTGGTATTGATATCAATGGGCAGCAAATAAGCGCTTATTTTAAGCGCCTGGGGTTTGAATTCTCTGTGAAAGAGGGGATTTTTAATGTTACACCGCCGACTTATCGTTTCGATTTGGCGATTGAAGAAGATTTTATAGAAGAACTGGCGCGTATTTACGGCTATGATCACATACCTGCCCATTCTCCGCGTGCCAATATGGCGATGTTGCCGGCCTCGGAAGCAGAATGTTCCTCGACGGAAATAAAGCAACTTCTGATATTGCGTGATTATCAGGAAGTTATCAATTATTCGTTTGTGGATGCAGAGTGGGAACTTGATTTTGTGGGCAATAGTAAGCCGATCACATTAAAGAATCCGATTGCGAGCCAGATGAGCGTCATGCGCAGCACATTAATTGGTGGTTTAATTTCCAATCTACAGTTCAATTTAAATCGTAAACAAACCAGAGTACGTCTGTTTGAAATGGGTTGCTGTTTTATCAGGGATGATGCCAATGACTGTAAGCAGATGGAGAAACTTGCAGGACTTAGCTATGGCGATATTGCGTCTGAGCAGTGGGGTATATCGGCTAGGAACGCTGATTTCTATGATATTAAAGCAGATATGGAAATTTTGTATAGGAATCAGGCTATTCATTTCAAGAAATTTTCTCATCCGGCATTGCATCCTGGAAAATCGGCAGAGATTTATATTGAAGATAAATCCATTGGATGGTTGGGAGAGCTGCACCCACGCTGGCAGAAGAAATATGGTTTGCAAAAGAATGCAATATTATTTGAAGTAAGTTTGGAAAGCCTGATACCTAAATTATTACCTGTTGCTCAGGAAATTTCTAAATTTCCGCCAGTGCGGCGCGATATTGCGATAATTGTTGATAGTGATGTCAGTGTGCATTCACTTTTAGCTAGTATGTATGCAGAAAAATCAACAATTGTCGCGGATATTTCATTGTTTGATATTTATCGCGGCAAGGGGGTGGAAAACACCAAAAAAAGTCTTGCATTCCGTGTGTTGTTACAAGATACTGAGAAAACATTGACGGATGAAGAAGCTGATTTTGCAGTGACAAATTTAATAAAAATTTTAGAAAATAAGTTTTGTGCAACATTACGTACTTGATGATCGTTGAGAAAGATGTATCGACTGATCATCAAGTGAAATAGAAGGTATCAGTCAGATTTGCCCTTCGTAGACTGGCATATGGGATGAGTTATTAATCTGTTTTGTTAAAAGAAGAGTGTTGCTGTTTAATGAATCAAATATTAATAAATTAAGAGTAATAAAAATTAATAGCTAAATGGAGTGAAGCATGGCGTTAACGAAAGCTGAGTTGGCAGATTTATTATTTGAGAATGTAGGACTTAACAAACGCGAAGCCAAGGATATGGTTGAGTCTTTTTATGAGGAAGTACGCACTGCCTTACAAAATAATGAAGGTGTCAAACTTTCCGGATTTGGCAATTTTCAATTACGGGAAAAGCCGCAACGCCCCGGCAGAAATCCTAAAACCGGAGAAGAAATCCCCATTACCGCACGTCGTGTAGTTACATTTCATGCCAGCCAGAAACTAAAGACCTTGGTTGAGAAGAATTATCATGGAAAACAAAAAAGCAAGTAACACACTTCTTCCAATTCCGGTCAAACGTTATTTCACAATCGGGGAAGTAGGTACGCTCTGTGGCGTTAAACCGCATGTATTGCGTTATTGGGAGCAGGAGTTTACACAATTAAAGCCCGTTAAACGTCGTGGTAATCGTCGATATTATCAGCATCAAGAGGTGTTATTGATACGACGTATTCGAGAATTGCTATATGATCAAGGGTTTACGATTAGCGGGGCACGTAACCGACTGGATCATAGTGAGGATATATCGGTGCTTGTGAAGTCAACTGATAACTCTATGGAAGATTTAAGCTACGTTCGACGTGAGATTAGAAGTGTCATGTCGCTACTTCTTTCCTAAAAATATGTTTTTCATTGATAGTTTCTAAAATGAGTGCGTTGTTTGCTATAATTTCCTGTTCGGGGCGTAGCGCAGCCTGGTAGCGTACTTGCATGGGGTGCAAGTGGTCGGAGGTTCAAATCCTCTCGCCCCGACCATTTGATTGCAATGTTCTATTTAAATATGACAGAACTGAGTTTATGTGCGAGATTGTTTGACTATTCAATGATTATCATAGCCTTATAGAAATGCGCATATTACTTAGCAATGATGACGGATATTTTGCACCTGGCCTTGCGTGTCTTGCCGAACTACTTTCCAAAATTGCGGAAATCATAGTGGTTGCACCCGAAAGAGATCGTAGCGGATCCAGCAATTCATTAACGTTGGATCGTCCGTTAAGCTTACATAAATCCCATAATGGTTTTTATTATGTCAACGGTACACCGACGGACTGTGTCCATCTGGCAGTTACCGGTATGCTGGATGTTATGCCGGATATGATAGTTTCCGGTGTGAATCATGGTGCTAACATGGGCGATGACACGATTTATTCAGGTACCGTTGCTGCTGCGACAGAAGGCTTCTTGCTGGGGATTCCCTCACTAGCTGTTTCCTTGGTTAGTGCATCCAGTGGAAATTATAGGACAGCTGCTCGTGTTGCGGCTGATATGGTGTTACGTTTCAGAGAGAATGATATTCAGAGTCCGGTTTTATTGAATATTAATGTGCCGGACGTTGAATATCAGCAGCTTGAAGGCGTTGAGGTTACCCGATTAGGTCGGCGTCATAAAGCGGAACCCGTCATCAAATCGCAAAACCCCCGTGGAGAAAGTCTATATTGGGTTGGTGCAGCAGGTGCCGCACAGGATGCAGGTAAAGGTACGGATTTTTATGCTGTACAGCATAATCGGGTATCAGTAACGCCATTGCAGATTGACTTAACCCGCTATGATCAATTGGATCTCATAACAAAGTGGCTTAATAATTAAGTGCTTGTTATGTTAAAGTGATTTAAATTTTATGGATACTAATTGGTGAGTGTTCGTCATTCTGGGATTGGTATGACTTCACAGCGCACACGCATGCGAATGATTGAGCGTTTACGTGCACAAGGTATAGCCGATGAAGTGATTTTATCCGCGATGGGTGTTATTCCTCGTCATATTTTTGTTGAAGAAGCACTGGCAAGTCGAGCCTATGAAGATGTTTCCTTGCCCATAAACTATGGACAGACAATATCGAGCCCTTGGATTGTGGCACGTATGAGCGAGTTATTACATGTGAATTCCGATCTGGGTAAGGTGTTGGAAATTGGAACGGGTTGTGGTTATCAGACGGCCGTATTAGCACAGATTGCACAAAAAGTTTATTCGATAGAACGTATCGGACCATTGTTAACACGCACGCGAATCCGATTGCAAGAATTACAGATTAGAAACATTCATTTGAGACATGCGGATGGTTTGCGTGGATTGGCAGAAGCTGCACCATTTGATGGTATTATCATGACAGCGGTAACAACGCATGTTCCTGCTTCATTATTAGAACAGTTGGTTATTGGGGGCAGAATGATTTTCCCTAAAGGAACCCAAAAGCAGAATTTATGTATTATTGAGCGGAATTCCCAAGGCTATACTGAAACAATATTGGAAGAAGTAAATTTTGTACCCTTACTATCTGGTGTCGTAAAAAAATAACGATACAGGGAATATTAAAATGACGAATAATGCAATGAGGCTAATAGCTATTGATATAGGCAGATGCGTTATTAAGGTAAATTTTTCTTTGATAAAGCGGTCAAAATTACTATCTTTTAATTGTTATCTATTATCATCGGTAGCCTGTTTTGTACTCATTGGATGTAGTACGACACAGCCTCCAGTACCCGTGATCGACCGTGCGAAAACTGATTTATCCGGATCAATGGGTAAATCAACTGAAGCAAGTAATCTCAATAATCAGTTTTATGTCGTGCAGAAAGGAGATACGCTATACAGTATTGCTTTGAATCATGGCATTGATTTCAAGAAACTAGCAGAATGGAATAACATTGTTGATCCTAAAACGATTAGACCAGGTCAAAGACTTAGTCTATCGACTGCAGTGCAGGATGCACAACCTACTTTGTTTGCTTTGACTCCGCAGCCGGTTGAAACAACGACTGAACCGACCGAACAACCGTCTATCGCCGTTTCCCGGGAAAGTGATACCACCAAAACAAATCTAAAGACAAGTCCTAAGGCGCTTAAATTAGCTTTTACAGAACAAAATATAGCGCGACTAAAGGATCCGGCAACAAATTTGTTTCCAGCACAGAAATCAACATCTTCTCCGGTGGCGGAGAGAAACACCAGAATTGAAGCCGCTCCTCAACCGGAACCGCAAAAATCCGAGCGTACAGTTAAGCAACCTGACGCTGAGTGGATATGGCCGACAGCTGGCAAATTGCTATCATCTTTTTCAAAAAACTCCAAAGGTGTAAAGATTTCCGGGCAGCCTGGGCAACCGGTTCTAGCCTCTGCTGCAGGCGAAGTGGTCTATAGCGGACATGGTTTACGTGGTTATGGAAATTTGATTATTATTAAACATAACAATACATTCCTAAGTGCATATGCGCATAATAGTAAAATACTGGTAAAAGAAGGAGAAACGGTGACGAAAGGTCAGAAAATTGCAGAAATGGGTAATACGGATACAGATACCGTACAACTGCATTTTGAGATACGAAAACATGGTAAACCAGTCGATCCAATGGAATATCTGCCGAACCAATCGTGATCGGAGTTATAGACAAATTACCTAATAAAAAAGCGGATAGATCATCCGCTTTTTTATTTCACTTCGTTGATTTATTTTGCAGCCGATTCGCGCATATGTTTCAAAGCTTCTATGACATGTTTGGTGGCGACATCCGCATGATCTTGTTTGGCATGCGCAATAGCCTCGTCTAAATGTTTGATGGATTCGGTCATGTGCTGTTGATGGGCTTTATCAAGTTCGTTTCCTGCAGCTTTGGCATGTGTGAGGCTTTCTTGCGTATGGTCCAGTAATGCTTTGGTATGGCCTGCTTCACCATGAATTTGCGCTGTTTCAGCGTGTTTTATGGCTTCAATGGTATGCTGATTGACACCCGCAGCGATTGCTTGAGTAGTGAAGTAAAGCGCCAGTATACTAATCGTAATGATAGTCCGTATGAATTTCATAATGTTATCCCTCTAGTTATTGTGATTAAAAGAACTCCAACTGCCCGCCATCCGCATTCGGTTCAGAGAAACTTCGCATATTTTGTTTATAGCATAAATTAGTTAGCATAAAAATTGATATTTTATATGTATATGACTCTAATAAATATTATTCATTATTTCGTTTCATGGAGACGCAACAGATTGGTTTCTACACGTTGATTGTATCCGTATTTGATACTCAACAAGTCATCAGCTTGTTGAGTATCTGATAATCAACCCATTGCTGATCAAGTGCTGTGCCTCGGATTTGAGTAAACGGTTGGAATGGTTCGCCCAGGTCTGATAAAACCGCCGCTGCACCGCTAAAATCCTGCAAACGGGTATAACCGCTTACAGTAATGAGCGTCGGGAGATCTGCAGCTAGCGCAGACTTTAGTCCATTCTCCGAGTCTTCTATTGCGATACATTGCTGCGCGGTTAACTGGAGTTGATTGAGTACCCAATGGTAAATATCAGGCGCCGGTTTTTTCATGGGTACAATATCACCAGCGCCAATCACATCGAACCAACCAATGGATTCTTCACCTAACGTTGATTTTAATAAGGCGGTGACATTTTCCATCGTTGTTGTAGTCGCAATCGCGAGTCTTATTCTTTCCTGACGTAGCTCATGAATTAATCGTGCGACACCCGGACGTAATGGAATGCTGCCGTTTTCCATCAGTGATTCAAAGTATTTGGTTTTGGTTTTGTGCAGAAGGATGATCCAGTCGGCCAAATCGCTTCTATTGAGTGCAGCGGGTGCATATTTCTCCATGTAATGACGGATCCGTTCTTTGCCGCCGGTAATCTGTAGTAGTTCACCATAAAGATCAATATCCCAATGCCAGTCGAGATTAAGTTGTTTGAATGCAGCATTGAAGGCAAGGCGATGGCCGTCTTGCTCTGTGTCAGCAAGCGTGCCATCCACATCAAATAGTACAGCTTGTAGTTTATGATTTGTATTTATCATGTTCGTTAATATTAATTTTTGTCGGATGAATGATAACTGGCGCGTTGCAGTCGATCAATAACGGCTAACCAGCCGAGCTGATCAGGCGGCGTTTCGACAAGCATATAATCAAACCCTGCCTGGTCAAACTGGCGTAATTTTGCATAAAGTTGCTGGCCGTAAGCGACTGGATCTGCCGACATGGAAAATTGTTGAATAGATTGATCCGCAGGCTGGGATTTATCAATAGTCGACCAGGTAATGACCAGTACTCGCAGACCTTGTGTGGCTAATGCACATGCACTATGCCATATTTGTTCTGTTGCATGCATTCTTAAAGGGGTCGCGGGCGCATAATGTGCCGGTAATGATCCGGATGTACGGATAGCCTGGCTGGTATTATGGGCCAGAGTAATCGGACGATTGAGCACGGATTCAAGCGCGGATAATGTGATTCCACCCGGTCGGAGTATTTTGGGGGATTGATCATGGAAACTGATGATTGTACTTTCCAGCCCTACGTTACAGACGCCGCCATCCAGAATCATGTCAACCTCGGAGCCCAAATCTGTGTGTACATGCGCTGCCGTGGTTGGGCTGATGCGTCCAAAACGATTTGCTGACGGTGCAGCCAGTGCCTTCTCCGGGCCCAATGCTTCAAGCAACGCGAGTGCAACGGGATGCGATGGTATGCGTAGACCTACGGTATTCTGCCCGCCTGTCACGCTATCCGGTATATGGCGGCTGCGTTGCAGGATCAATGTCAATGGCCCGGGCCAGAAGCGGTTGGCCAGTTTCCAGGCGGATTCCGGTATTGCTTGTGCCCAATAGTCCAAATGGGAAATATCACCTATGTGCACGATGAGCGGATGATCAATAGGTCGTTGCTTGATTTTGTAAATCTTACCGATGGCATCCAGGTTTGTGACATCGGCACCGAGACCATAAACGGTTTCGGTAGGAAATGCTACCGTGCCACCCTTGCATAGTATTCGGGCTGCTGCAGTAATTTGATAATATTGTTCCGGTAACAAATTTGATTTGTTTTGTGCGTATTGTCTTTGTTTCATTTTTATCCGCTTAGGCTTGAGGGGAAATCGAGCGAGCGTCATCGGCTATTTAAAATCGAATTTACGATTGATTGTCGTACCAGTCATAACCCAGAATGCCCTGCATCATACGTACGATGTAGAAACTAAGCCAGCTAATGACGTAATTGCGCCATGAGAAGAATTTCTTGTCTGCTGGCGTTACAGATAAGGATTCCTGTGCGATCGCGGTTTTTAAACTCATTCTTAACTCGTTTGCAAAGTGATGATCTTCGATAACGATATTGGCTTCGCGCGCCAGGAGCAAACTGAAAGGATCGATGTTGGAGGAACCCACTGTCGCCCAATACTGATCAATCACAGCTACTTTGGCGTGTAGATAGCTATGATTATATTCATAAATTTTTATCCCGGCCTGTAACAAATTCTCATAGAGTGCCTGGGTCGCATGATACTGTAGACGATATTCAACTTTGCCTTGCAGTAAAAGTTCAACATTTACACCGCGTTGTGCGGCAGTTTTCAAAGCACTGCTAAACTTTCTGCCCGGTAGAAAATAAGCATTGGCAATAATGATTTCAGTCTGTGCTCGGTTAATAGCTTCTAGATAAGCGTGTTCGATGTCATGACGATGGCGCCAGTTATCGCGTATTACAAATGCAGCTGTTTGATTCCCGCAAGGTTTGTCCGTTGGTTTGTTAACGATAGGATTAATCCAGCGTTTCTTTAAATGCACCCATGCGACTAACATCCATAAATGCTTCACAGCTTTATGTATATGGACGAGTAATGGACCTTGAATAGCGACAGCATAGTCAAAACGCGGTGTTAGTTTCTCCGGATTATGTTGATCATCAATGATATTAATTCCACCGGCAAAAGCGATCTGTGCATCAATAACGACTAATTTACGATGCATGCGACGTAAACGATGACGACGCGGTATTGAAAAAATAAATTCTGGCCTTGGTCTGAATATCAATACTTGTATACTGGCTTCCAGCATGTTTTGTATTTCATTACGTGAGAGATCTTGACAGCCAAACCCATCCAGGAGCAAATGTACGGATACACCGCGTTGTGCTGCGCGTTTTAAAGCTTCAGATATTTTGCTGCCGATGGCATCATATTCAAAAATATATGTTTCAATGTGTATTTCAAATTTTGCCTTTTCTATTGCCGCTTCCAATTCCGGAAAGTATTCCTCGCCATTGTGCAACAAGGTGATATGGTTACCATCGACAAAATGAAAATTTCTCATGTATGGATTAATTTGTTGCTAACGCAGAAAAATTCCAGACACCGGCTGCATGGCTATGAAATTTCTAACATTCTATCTAGTGCGAGTTTTGCAAGCTTGGCTTCGTCTTGCGGGACTTTGATTTGATTCACAACATTGCCATTGATCAGATTTTCCAGTGCCCAAGCCAGATGCTGCGGATCAATTCGCGCCATTGTCGAGCACATGCACACCATGGGTGACATGAATTGAACAATTTTTCCCTGTGATTTGAACTCTTCAGTGATCCGGCTGACCAGGTTGAGTTCAGTGCCTACCAGCCAACGTGTGCCGCTTTTTGCGGCTGCAATGGTTTTAATGATGTATTCGGTTGAACCGACATAATCCGATGCCTTGCAAACTTCATAACTGCATTCCGGATGAGAGATGACAATGCCATCGGGGTGCTGATTACGAAAACGAATAATGTGTTGCGGTTGAAACATTTGATGAACGGAGCAATGACCTTTCCATAATAAAATTTTGGCTTTCTTGATTTGGTCTATAGTCAATCCGCCCATGGGTTCATCAAAATTCCATACCGGCATGTCTTCGAGTGGAATACCCAATTGATGCCCACTCCAGCGGCCGAGATGTTGATCAGGGAAAAACAAAACTTTCTCCCGTTGTTTGAATGACCACTGCAGCACTTTGCTGGCATTACTGGAAGTGCAGACGATACCTGCGTGTTCACCACAGAAAGCTTTAAGATCAGCTGCGGAATTGATATAGGTCACCGGTGTGATCATTTCATCAGGATCCAGTATTTCCGCGAGTTCACGCCAAACACGTTCTACATTGGCGAGATTGGCCATATCTGCCATGGAACAGCCAGCTGCCAGATCGGGCAGAATAGCAATTTGTTGCGGACTGGAAAGGATATCTGCAACTTCAGCCATAAAGTGAACACCACAGAAAACCAGATAATCAGCGTCAGTCTGAGCGGCAAGAAAGGAAAGTTTTAAGGAATCGCCCGTCAGATCGGCGTGCCGGTATACATCGGCACGTTGATAGTGGTGAGCCAGAATGACGGCGCGCTTGCCGAGAATATTCTTAGCGGCAATAATGCGCTGGGCACAGGTTTCATCCTGCAATTGGTCATATTGTTCAAATTCAAGAGCTTCTGCATGCATTGCTGATTTGTCTTCTCAAATGTTTGTCAAATGATGCACATTACCACACTAAACGATAGATTCAAGGTTGGTTTAATTACATAGCGAAAATCTTGCGATTTCCCGTGGTCTTGCCACAGGGATAGCTGCAGGGCGCGCGGAGCAAATTTATTGAACCATGATTTAGAACTTTTTTATTGCCGTTGTATAGTATTTCCGTATTCAGTGTTTTAAACTTAAACTTAATACGTTGGCTATTGATGGAAGGACATATGGGCACAAATCGGACGTGGCATTTAACAAATCCTGCTGGCAATCACATTGTGCAGGTTTCTCAGAATGATATATCTCAGACAGAAGCAGTTACTCATTACATTCAAGAGGGTTTGCTTAATAATGAGGCGGTTATTGTTTTCGCCAGACCTGCTCTGAGGCGAGCGGTGATGTCTAAAATGGATGGGCTAGGTTTGGATGTGCAAACTTTCAAGAGCCAGGGCCAGATCAAATTTTTTGATGCTGAATTTTTACTATCAAGCTTCCTGATTGAGAATGAACTTGAAGACTCAGCTTTTCAGGAATTCATAGGGCTTCCGATTCAGGCTGCACAATTGAAATTTGGTAAAGTGCGCGCCTTTGGTGAGATGGTGAATGTGCTCTGGAAAAAAGGTCAGTACGATACAGCAATGCAATTGGAAGATTCCTGGAATGATTTATCCAAGCAGCTAGAATTCTCGCTGCTTTGTTCTTACTCTTTGGATAATCTTGATCCGAATGCCTATGACGATTCTTTGGAAATGATTTGTAAATGTCATAAGCACTTGGTTCCGGTGGGAGAGGCTGATTTATCTGAATCCACAATGGATGATGCGATGCTGGACGTATTCGGAGCAGCCTGGAATCGCGTGATGGGTAAACTAGCAGAATCCAAAAAGATTCCGGAGCAAATGTCATCTGCCCAAACAACGCTTCTAAATTAACCGAAAAAAGATCCTTGCTTTTAAGAAAATACATAACCCAATTTAAATGGATTATGCAGGATGCTGCATCAATATCATCTATGAACTGAATATTCTTCTTATAAGCAGCGTGGAAAGCAGTAGCTAAGCGCACTATTTTTCCTCCGTCGCTTCCAGCACTTATAAGCTGTAGCCTCCTCCAGTTTCACGCTATTACCCGATAACCCTCAGTCTATTTGCCTTGTTACATGAAAACTATCCTGGTTTATTTGCGTGAATATGCCTTGGCTGTTGATAAATGCCTGCTGCTTTTTTGCATGATATGGATTGGCATTCTCGTAACGCTTAATTATCAACTGGGTATCGAAAGTAAAATGATTGCTGGCCTTGGTTCCCGGTTTGAGCAATTCATGGCGCTTTTTGCAGTTTACTGCTGTGCTTTCATTATTCCGTATTTGTTTGTCATCCTATTCAGAAAACATCTGATAGTTGCCACGCCGATGTTTTGGTCGCTACTTTTTATTGCACCGGCTGTGTTTGCACTCAAAGTAAGTGTTGCTAATCCACTGGAAGATACGATGGAAGGAATCTGGGGTGATTATCTGACGGCGATCACGACCTTGCCGTTTAAATTCCTGGTGGTGCTGATTCCATTGATTGTTTTAACCAGGATATTGCCCGCGCAACAGAGCTTCTGGGGTTTCACATTGAAGAATTTACAGTGGCGACCTTATGGTTTGATGCTCGGTTTGATGGTGCCGCTGATCATTTTTGCCAGTACGCAAGCGGATTTTTTAAGTACGTATCCGCGGTTAAAACAAATTGCTTTTATTACACCGTATACAAACAATCCTTTGGGGTATCAACTGCTGTATGAAATCAGCTATGGGATTGATTTTGTGACTATCGAATTATTCTTTCGTGGATTTCTGCTGTTTGCATTTATGCGTTATGCAGGAGCGACGGCTATTTTGCCGATGGCTACCTTTTATTGCAGCATTCATTTTGGTAAGCCTTTGTTCGAATGCATCTCTTCTTTCTTTGGTGGGCTAGTATTGGGGGTTATTGCTCATAGAACACAATCCATTGTAGGTGGTTTGGCGGTACATCTGGGGATAGCTTGGATGATGGAAGTAGGCGGTTATGTTGGGAACCTCCGGATAAGGTAATGCAGAATCAGATGACGAATCGTTATGAAACAGTACGGTGTCGCATAGTATGATGAATGGTGGTTATCGTAGAAAGATTAAGTGGGTTGCCGGGGCAACCCACTGTTGCTAATGGAATAACAAAATCATTACAGCAACGAGCTTTTATTGTTTATGTGAGAGTCTGACAGTTCCTGCACTATCCAGATATACACCGAGGCGTTTCGCCAGATAAATCTCTGCGACACCGGTTGATGTGCTGGTTTTGGTTTCCAAGCCGACACCGCAGTCATAGATTTGAGCGTCTAAAATGGCAACGCGCGTGTTGTGATTCTCATTGATGGCTTTAGCAACGAAATTATCGTAGGTGTTAGTGGCGCCTTTGGAAGTATCTACCACTACAGTTCCGTCCGGAAGCGTTACAACGATGCGGCCATTTGCAAGTAAAGCAGCTGTTGCGTTCGCTTCAGTAAGTAGTGTGCCATAAGTAGCCTGATTGGTGACCGCATTCAGTTTGTTTCTGAAGCTGGTTACTTTGGCAGGTGTAAGTATGGCGTTCAAGGTATCATAAGGTGCTGCGGCTAGTTTGGTTTGAACTTGTGGTGCGCATGCCGCCATCACGTTGACACTGGTCAGGAACAATGCGGCAAGTACAAGCAGAAATGACATTTTTTGCATTTTCATAGGTGGCTCCAATTTATTTTTTAAGTATCATGAGATCCATTAAGAACACTACGAGAGTGATCATTAATACATTGATTGTAATCAGCATAATCCGTATAAATACTATGTCGGGTTATGCGATTGAAATGCTAACAGTCACTGATGACATGTTGATGTCAATATTGTTTCACTACCGTGAAAGTTCCGAGTATTGGCAGCAATAGCCTAGAATCTGAATAATCTGGTGCAGAGTTGTTTAAAACATCTATAGTCGGTAGATTTTGATAGGCGGAGAAGAATGGTTATATATCCATTTTACTTTCGTGAAGTGTTATCGAATCCTGTTTTTCAAGCCCTTCATTGAGTTTGACCAATGCATTTGTGGGGGAGCATATAGTACAAGATGTCCTACTTTTTAGCGGATAGTAGTAGTATATATGTGTGAAAAAAGGGAGAAATCTACTGTGTTTTTAGGGGAATCATAAGTATAGAATAGAGATAAGGGGATGAGTCGCGCTCATTCTTGAATCTATAGATCCAATCTAAGTAAAATTGGAAGTCACCGCACTTTATAGTATTACAGATATGTCAAGTTCATTGCGATGCAGCCTAGATTTAAGTCTAGATTAGTAAGAATTAACTACCTTTCTCTTTAAGGGAGCACTCATGTCATCTCGCATCATATTTATTAATTCAAACGTAGCCGACTATCAAAGGCTGATTCCACAGTTGCCCTCTGATTCAGAAATCGTTGTGTTGAATGCAGATCAAGATGGTGTGAGCCAGATACTTGCTGCACTGCGAGGCCAAATGGATTTGGATGCGATGGACATTATTTCGCATGGCATGCCGGGTACGTTGACGTTGGGTTCGGGTGAATTAAACAGTGCGAATGTGGCGGATTATGCGGAGCAATTAGCGCAGATTGGCAGGCATCTGGGGCATAACGGCGATATTCTGCTCTATGGTTGTGAGGTAGCTCAAGGAAAGACCGGCCAAGTATTTGTGGAGCAACTGGCCCGATTCAGCGGAGTGAATGTTGCCGCTTCCACCACGCTGACTGGTGCTGCTGACTTGGGCGGGAACTGGATGCTGGAAGCGCGCGTAGGATCGATCAAATCGACAACATTACAATTATCCTATGGTGGTGTCTTGGCAGTTTTTACAGGTACGTCAGATGATGATGTACTGACTGGAGGTGCTGATGATGACACATTTACAGGGGATGGCGGCAATGACACGTTGATAGGCGGTGCGGGTAACGATATCGCTATTTTTTCAGGTAATCAGAACGATTATGCGTTTCTACTCAACTCAAGCGGTCAGATCACTGTACGTGATCTGGACACCGCCAATGGAGATGAAGGTACGGATATTCTTTCCAGTATTGAAATTGCCCGTTTTGCTGATGGCGATATCGAAATCGCCCAGAAGGGTAATGAGTTTAGGGTCAATACCTTTACCGCCGGTGATCAATCCGATCCATCAATCACTGCATTGACTAATGGCGGTTTTGTGGTGACTTGGGTGTCTACCGGTCAGGATGGCGATCTCCATGGGGTTTATGCGCAGCGCTATGATGTCAATGGCGTGCCCCAAGGCAGTGAATTCAGGGTTAATACTTATACCACCAATTCGCAACAAACCGCTTCCATCACCGCCCTGAGCAATGGCGGTTTTGTCGTGAGCTGGATGTCCAGTGGGCAGGATGGTAGTGGTTATGGCATTTACGCCCAGCGTTATGATGTGGATGGTGTGCCCCAAGGTAGTGAATTCAGGGTCAATACTTATACCACCAGCTCGCAACAAAACGCTTCAGTCACTGCCTTGAGCAGCGGTGGCTTTGTGGTGAGCTGGCATTCTAACGGTCAGGATGGTAGCGGGCTGGGTATTTATGCGCAGCGTTATGACGTAAATGGAACAGCTCAGGGCAGTGAATTCAAGGTCAATACTTATACGGCTGGTTCGCAACAAAACGCTTCGGTCACTGCGCTGAGCAATGGTGGATTTGTGGTGAGTTGGGTATCTAACGGTCAGGATGGCAGCGGCTTGGGTGTTTATGTCCAGCGTTATGATGCGGATGGCGTATCCCAAGGTGGTGAATTCAGGGTCAATACTTATACAGCCGGCGATCAAACTGATCCATCAATCACCGCCCTGAATACGGGTGGATTTGTGGTGACCTGGGAGTCTTCCGGGCAGGACGGTAGTGGTTATGGTATTTATGCCCAGCGTTATAATGCAAATGGTGTGCCTCAGGGCAGTGAATTCAGGGTCAATACTTATGCAACTAGCACGCAGAGCGATCCATCAATCACCGCTCTGACCAATGGTGGATTTGTGGTGACTTGGATGTCCAATGGTCAGGATGGCAGTGGTTACGGCATTTATGCTCAATGCTACGATGCGAATGGCGTGCTCCAAGGCATTGAATTCAAAGTTAATGCGTATTTAACCGGAACGCAAAGTGACCCATCAATCACTGCTCTGTCCGATGGTGGATTTGTGGTGAGTTGGGAGTCTTTGAGTCAGGATGGCAGTGGTAATGGTATCTACGCTCAACGCTATGATGCTGAAGGAAGAATAGCTGGGACCCTAGTGCTGACGGGCAGTGCTAATGGTGATCATCTCAATGTGACAGCAATATTGGATCCCTTAGTAAATCTGCCAGTTAATCTAATGGGTATGGCGGGGAATGATTCTTTACAAGGTGGATTCGGTAACGATACGCTGAATGGCGGAGCCGATAATGATTTACTGTATGGAGGAGGGGGTAGCGATACACTGATAGGTGGTGATGGCGATGATGTGGCAGTCTATTCGGGTAACCGATCTGATTATGCAGTCTCACTCAACCCAACCGGTCGAATCGTTGTGAGCGATACGAATACATCTAATGGTGATGAGGGTGTTGATACACTCGCTGAGTCCATGATATTACGTTTTGCGGATGGTGATTTTACAACCAATATCGTGTCCAGGGGGGATGAGTTTAGAGTGAATACTTATGCGCCCAACTCACAGCAAACTCCTTCAATGACGGCATTGGCTGATGGTGGATTTGTCGTGACCTGGGAATCTTCCGGTCAGGATGGCAGTGGCTTAGGTATTTATGCTCAGCGTTATGATGCGAGCGGGGTGGCTCAGGGCAATGAATTTAAGGTCAATACTTATACGACTTTTGATCAGTATCACTCTTCAGTTACTGCGCTAAGCAATGGCGGTTTTGTGGTGAGTTGGGCATCGCTTCAGGATGGTAGTGGCTTGGGTATTTATGCGCAACGCTATGATGCGGGTGGAATAGCTCAGAGCAGTGAATTTAAAGTGAATACTTATACAACGATTGATCAATATGATGCTTCAATCACTGCATTGACTGGTGGCGGATTTGTCGTGACCTGGTCATCTACCGGTCAAGATAACAGTGGCTTGGGTATTTATGCGCAACGCTATGATGTGAATGGAGTAGCCCAGGGTAGTGAGTTTAAGGTGAATACTTACACAACGATTGATCAGTATGACTCCTCAATTACCACCTTGACCAACAATGGTGGGTTTGTGGTGACCTGGACTTCTTCCGGTCAGGATGGTAACGGTACAGGCATTTACGCTCAGCGCTATAATACGAATGGGATAGCACAAGGTGCTGAGTTTAAAGTAAATACCTTTATAACCGGCGATCAAACTAACGCTTCCATTATCGCGCTCAACGGGGGTGGATTTGTAGTGACGTGGACATCTTCGGGCCAGGATGGTAGCGGTGCGGGCATTTATGCGCAGCGCTATAATGCGCTTGGTGTGGCTCAGAATGGCGAATTTAAGGTGAATACTTTCATAACCGGTGGTCAAACTAATCCATCGATCACCGCGCTAACGAATGGTGGGTTTGTGGTGACGTGGGAATCTTCCGGTCAAGATGGCAGTGGTTCGGGTATTTATGCCCAACGCTATGCTGCGAATGGCGTTGCTCAGGGCGGTGAATTCAAAGTAAATACTTTTACAGTCGGCGATCAAACTAACCCTTCAATCACTGGCTTGAACGATGGTGGGTTTGTAGTGAGCTGGAGTTCAGGTAATCAGGATAGCAGCGGTCGAGGTGTTTTTGCACAACGCTATGATGCCAATGGAGTAGCTGTTGAAACGGTGATTGAATTAACTCCAGTTTCTGCTGGAATCAATCATGCGCCCACTCTGATCGCTCCTTTAGTTGATCAGGCAGTACAATACGGGACGATTGATTGGAGTTACGATGCAAGTGTAGCTTTCAATGATGAAGATATTCTGGATTTCCTGAGTTACAGTATCACTTTAGTCAATGGTAATCCCGTGCCAGTCTGGATGCAGGTGGATCCAGCTTCCGGATTAATAACAGGATCGCCGGATCTTGAAGACCGTGGCACTTATTCGCTGACTGTGAAAGCCACTGACTCACATGGATTAAGTGTCAGTGCGCCTTTAGCGGTTGCAGCGACAACATTTAATGCAGGTCAATTACTGGTAGGTACGAACGGGAACGATACTTTTTCCGGTATATCGTCTAATAATACAGTAAGTTATTTTTATGCAGCCGCTCCAATAGCCGTTTCTCTGCTTATCACCAATCAGCAGAACACCGGTGGTGCAGGACTGGATACACTGACTAACATCAATAATCTGATCGGCAGTGACTATAACGATAGCTTGACAGGTAATACCCAGAATAATGTTCTGGACGGGGGGGGGGGTAACGACACACTCAACGGAGGGGTTGGAACAGATACCCTTATCGGTGAATTGGGCAATGATATTTTTATTGTGAACAGTGCGGGCGACGTCGTTGTAGAGTATTTCAATGAAGGTATTGATAAGGTCAGCAGCAGCGTGACATATACTTTGCCAGTTAATGTGGAGAATCTCACGCTGACAGGCTCTCAGGCGATTAATGGCACAGGTAATGATCTGGCTAACACCATTACTGGGAATGCAGCTAACAATATACTCAGTGGAGGTGCCGGTAACGACATAATCAGTGGATTTCTTGGTGCAGATACTTTGCTTGGTGGGTTGGGTAATGATATCTATACGGTTGATAATGTGAATGATGTGATTATTGAGGATCTCAATGAAGGCACTGATAAAGTCAACAGCAGTGTGACATACACGTTGTCAGCCAATGTGGAGGATCTTACATTGACGGGTTCACTGGCGATCAATGGCACAGGTAATGATCTGGCTAATAAGGTTATTGGAAATACAGGCAATAATCAGTTGGATGGAGGGGCCGGTAATGATGTTCTTGACGGTCGTACAGGTACCAACATTTTAACAGGTGGAACGGGTAACGATCTTTTCAAGTTTACTACAACAGGCCATATTGACACGATTACTGATTTTAACGTGGCAAATGACACTATTCAGTTGGAGAATTCTGTATTTACGGCATTAACG
Source organism: Nitrosomonas sp. (assembly GCA_017984435.1). Lineage (GTDB taxonomy): Bacteria > Pseudomonadota > Gammaproteobacteria > Burkholderiales > Nitrosomonadaceae > Nitrosomonas. The sequence continues at coordinate 24,551 of JAGNZK010000030.1, forward strand.
GCGACGGGCACATTGGCGGCCAGCAGATTCAGAATTGGTACACAAGCAGTGGATGCCGATGATTTCATCATTTACGACAGTGTGGCGGGTAAATTGCTATATGATGCAGACGGCAATGGTGCAGGGGCTACGGTACAAATTGCTACAATAGGCATTGGATTGAGCATGACCAATGCGGATATTGTGGTGATCTAGATCACCGGTTCATCACAGAAATAGCGAATATAAATTGAGCCGAGCTGTTGTGCTCGTATTTTTCTAAGTTAACATTATCCCGACACTAGATAAATCCGAGTTAGTCCACATATTGTGAATGTGTTGTGTTTTCTAACAAATGAGTAATTTTCCATGTCTGAAGCAGCAGAAATAATTCAAAGTCCCTGCAACAGTGCAGACTTAAGCGCACAAGCTATCATAGAGTTGAATGACTGTTACCATCCGCTCAATTTTGAAGCGCGTTTGCACAGAATTTACACGGATTTTCGGCCTGAAAAGATTATGGTGACGTCATCTTTTGCGGCGACTTCTGCCTATTTCTTGCATATTATTTCCCACATTCGGCCGGAACAGATTATTTTCTTTATTAATACCGGTTTTCATTTTCCGGAAACCTTGATGTATCGCGATTATCTGATCAAGCTTTACCATCTGAAAGTTGAAGATCTGAAAGCGGATGACTATCAGCATCAATACAGCAAAAAAGAAAAGCTGTATGTAACGGATCCGGATTTTTGCTGCACAATTAACAAGGTCAATCCACTAGAAGCGATCAAACCCAATTACGATATTTGGATCTCAAGCCTGATGAACTGGCAGACGGATCACCGCGCCGGTTTGGATATTTTTGAGGAGCGCCGTGGGATTATCAAGTTTAATCCCATGATTGATGTGACGCGTGAAGAGCGCGACGCATATATTCGCGAACATGATTTGCCGTTTCATCCGCTAGTGGAAGGCGGCTATTCTTCCATTGGTTGTACGCATTGTACTGTGAAAGGCGAAGGCCGCAGCGGTCGCTGGATGGGAAAACCTAAAACCGAGTGCGGCCTGCATCTTTAAGAGCTTCGCATTTTGAATCTATCGGTTGCTCTGATCAGTGCTGCCTGAATGCCAGGCTCCCAGACGGAATGACCGGCATCGTCAATAATGATGTACTCAGCCTGCGGCCATGCGTGATGCAGGTCGTCGGCGCTGATGATCGGGCAGACGGCATCGTAGCGGCCTTGCACAATGGTGGCAGGGATGCCGTGCAATTTGTGTACATTATCCAACAATGCGTTTTCCGGTAAAAAGATATCGTGACTAAAGTAATGCGCTTCCATTCGTGCAAGCCCTAATGCCACGGTGTCACTGGCGAAATAACTGACGGTTGCCGGATTTGGTAATAATGTCGAGCAGGAACCTTCATAGGTACTCCACGTGCGTGCGGCAGGCATGTGGATGGTTGGATCAGGATTCATTAAACGATGGTAATAGGCAGGAAGTATGTCGTTGCGTTCTGCGGTGGATAGTGATGCGACAAATTCATGCCAGGCTTCCGGGAATAAATTGCGTAATCCATAGAGAAACCAGTCAATTTCCGCTTTGCGACAAAGAAAAATTCCACGCAGAATAAAGCCTAAACAGCGCTTAGGATGCGTTTCGCCATAGGCAAGAGCCAATGTGCTACCCCATGACCCCCCGAATACGAGCCATTGGTCAATTTCTAAATGTTGCCGGAGCAATTCCAAGTCATTAATTAAATGGGGCGTTGTATTATCGCGTATCTCGCCAAGTGGCGTTGAGCGCCCTGCGCCTCTTTGATCATAAATGACAATACGATAATATGTCGGATCAAAAAAGCGCCGGTGTGCGGGCGTCGCTCCTGCTCCGGGTCCGCCATGCAGAAATACGACAGGTATGCCGGAGGGATTACCCGATTCTTCCCAGTACATGGTATGTATTTTGTCCAGGGATAGCGATCCCTGCCGATAAGGTGCAATTTCTGGATAGAGTATGGTTGGTAAGTTGTTGTTCGTCATATGGATTTAAAGTTACTGGTTGATTGGTTCTAAAAATAATAGAAAAAGGTGGCAAACAGCACAGAGTTCAAAACTTAAATGAATTATAGTTCTGATATATTGCTAGACAGGATGCACACTGTTTCAATGTTATAAGGAATCATATGCCTAATACTATACTGAGAGAACAAGAGATTTTCATGTTAAGAGAAGAAGTTGAAATATTAATGAATGAACGTCGATGTTTGCTGGATACGGCAGGGGCTGCCGCAGTTTTTGTGGCCAAGCTGGATGGTAATTTATTGCCGGATTCTGCCTGTCAGGCGGCAAAGATGTTATCAAGCGCTTTAAATACTTTACCGGAAGAAACCTTGCGGGATGCGCTGGATAGAGTGAAAGCAAAGTTTCTGGTTCGTGTATAAGCAGAAGACAACAATAGCCATGCCTAAGGTTGGCCTTGTTCTAACCGGCGGCGGCGCTCGTGCTGCTTACCAAGTAGGTGTATTGCGCGCCATTGCTGAGTTATTGCCGGATAAAACGCGTAATCCCTTTCCCATTGTTTGTGGAACGTCAGCAGGCGCCATCAATGCGACCAGTATTGCCGTTTCAGCCAACAACTTTGCTGAAGGTGTTGCGCAACTCGAAGCCGTTTGGTCAAATTTTCATGTCGACCAGATTTATCGCTCAGATTTTATGGGCGTAGTGCATAACACTCTACGTTGCTTACTGTCATTAGTATCGAGTGAATATGGTCAGCACAATGCGATTTCCTTACTGGATAACTCACCGTTGGAAGCATTACTGAAGAATCGCTTTCCATTTCGTAATATTCAATATGGTATTCGTTCAGGCGCATTGCACGCTTTGGGTCTTACCGTATGGGGCTATACTTCCGGGCAATCGGTGACATTTTATCAGGCAGCAAGAGAGGTAATGCCTTGGAGAAGGGCACAGAGATTAGGTATTCCGGTTGATATCGGTGCTGAGCATTTAATGGCATCTTCATCAATACCATTTATTTTTCCCGCAGTAAGACTGAATCGTGAATACTTTGGCGATGGTTCAATGCGCCAGTTGGCGCCCATTAGCCCGGCGCTTCACCTGGGAGCGGACAAGGTGCTGATTATTGGTGTACGCAAACCAGTGACTGATGAACCTAAACGTGTCAGTACCACAGGTTATCCGCCTTTTGCGCAAATTGCCGGTCATGCGCTGAACAGTATATTTGTCGATAGCCTGGATGTTGATTTGGAACGTCTGTTGCGCATCAACGAAACCATTAAATTGATTCCTCACGAGCTGATTAAAGAAAAAAATATATCGCTGCGTCCCGTTGAAGCAATGATGATAGCACCCAGCGAAGGCATTAACGAAATTGCACAAAAATATGCGTACACCTTACCGTGGATCATGCGTTATCTCTATCGTGCCATCGGTGCAATGGGGCCTAATGGTTCGACCTTATTAAGTTATGTGTTATTTGAAGCGCCTTTTTGCCGGGATTTAATAGAACTGGGTTATAACGATACATTGCAGCAAAAAGACGAGTTGTTGAAATTTATAGGCGTTCAAAATAAAAGATAAAGCGTATCCGCTAAGGATAATTCTTTCTATTAAATTGAAATTTTTTAGGAAAAAATTAAATGGGTTTTGATAGTCCGCAATTCTGGATTGCTGTATTACAAATTATTGCGATTGATATCGTGCTGGGTGGAGACAATGCGGTTGTGATTGCACTTGCGTGCCGACGATTGCCTGAACAACAACGTAAGCTTGGAATTTTCTGGGGCGTTTTTGGTGCCATTACGTTACGTGTGGTGCTGATCTTTTTTGCATTAAGTCTGCTGGCGGTGCCTTACTTAAAGATTGTCGGTGCGGCTTTACTGATATGGATCGGTATCAAATTACTGCAACCGGAAGCGGAAGGTACGCACGAGATTGATGCCAGCACGACTTTGGTAGGTGCCATCAAAACCATTATTGTGGCGGATGCGGTGATGAGTCTGGACAATGTGATTGCGATTGCCGGGGCAGCCAAGGACGATCTGAGTTTAGTAATTTTTGGTTTGGTGATTAGTGTTCCCATCATCGTTTGGGGAAGTCAATTGGTGATGAAAGTTATGGATCGTTACCCGGTAACGATCGCGATTGGTGCTGGCCTGTTGGGGTGGATTGCCGGTGATATGGTGGTAACGGATGTGGTTACCAAAGAATGGGTCAGTACCCAAGCGAAATATTTACATTGGGTTGCACCAGCTGCGGCTGCGTTACTTGTTGTGGTTGCGGGCAAAGTAATGGCAGCCCGACAGCCTGCTAAAATCAAGCCTGTGGTTGATCTGATCGACGACACAATGCCTAAGCAGTAGTTGTCTATTTGTTGTTATAAAAAACTGAGAGATTGATCATGCTGAAAATACTGTTACCCGTGGATGGTTCTGATGATTCCAGTAAAACAATCACCGATTTTATTCATTTACTGGATTGGTACAAGGAAAAACCGGAGATTCACTTGCTGAATGTTCAATACTCGCTGGATGGCAATGTTTCATTGTTTATTAATTCGGCGGATATCAAACAATATCACCAGGAAGAAGGCTTGAAAAGCCTGCAAAAACCCCGTGATTTACTCGATCAGGCAGGGATTGCTTATCAGTATCATATTACTGTCGGTGATCCGGCTGAAATGATTGTCCGTTTTGCTGTGGAGAAGAACTATGATCAGATTGTCATGGGACCACGTGGAAAAGGAAGAGGCATACAAGGTTTACTACTGGGATCAGTCACCCATAAGGTCATGCAGTTATCAAGTATTCCGGTGTTATTGATTAAATAAAGAGCACTCTGGACGTGCAAGTTCTAAACTGAGCGAAGCATCGTAATGAAATTTGGATTTTAGAGGTACTGTTATATTGTTGAGGTAAATCGATTGAAACTTAGGATTCTGGGGTGTAGCGGAGGCATAGGAAGCGGTGCGCAGACCAGCGCCATGCTGCTGGATGATGATATTTTAATTGATGCCGGGACGGGTGTGAGCAATCTGAGTATGGATGAGATGCTCAAGATTGATCATGTTTTTGTTACACACGCACATTTGGATCATGTTGCCTGTATTCCTTTCTTGGTGGATACCGTCGGTTCCATCCGTACCAAACCCATCACAATCCATGCGACACAAGCGACACTGATTACACTGCGGGAACATTTGTTTAATTGGTATATTTGGCCGGATTTTACAAAAATTCCTAATAGTCATTCCCCTTATATGCGTTATGAGGCTTTATCACTGGGTGAGGTCATCAGTCTGGATGGGCGCAGAATCACACCGTTACCTGCAAACCATGTTGTGCCGGCAGTGGGCTATCAATTGAATTCCGGTCAAGCCAGCCTGGTGTTTACCGGAGATACGACGACCAATCCTGCGTTGTGGCCAATTGTCAATAGCATTGAGAATCTAAAGTATTTAGTTATTGAATCAGCCTTCTGCAATCAGAAAAGAGATATTGCGATCCGATCCAAGCATCTTTGCCCCAGTTTGTTGGCAGAGGAGCTGGAGAAATTGCAACGCGCTGCCAAAATATTTATTACTCACTTGAAGCCAAGTGAAGCCGACGTAATCATGTGCGAAATACAGCAATGTATGGCGAAATTCAAGCCGCGCGCGCTTGAGAACAATCAATTATTCGAGTTTTAGAGAATTCTGGAGAACGGATGCTATGAGTACAGCTGCCACTACACAATCGATCCAAAAGAATGTTCTGGATATTAATGAGGAGTCGGTTTTTTCCAGGAATTTACAATCGATTATCAGCAGAATATACGCTGCCAGTGATGCTGACGAGATTATGCTGACGGTGAGTAAAGAGATCTGTACGCTGTTCAGCGCAGATCAATTGATTATTTACGCGCTGAGTGAGGATCGCGCTTTTCTGACTTCCAGAGTAAAAGCAGGATTCGATTCTTATCAGGATCTGAAATTACCTTTGATTGAAAGCAGTATTGCAGGTTATGTCGGTCTGATGAAAAAAGTTGTCAATATCGAGGATGTTTACAATAAAAGTGAACTAAAGAGGATCAGTGCATTACTTACTTTCTCCTATGAGGGGGACAAGCGCACAGGTTATCGTACCAAACAAATGTTGGTGGCGCCGATTCTGAATGCAGATAACCAAGAATTGGTCGGTGTAGTGCAAGTGATTAATCATAAAAGTAATCAACCATTCACCATCACAGCTGTTGAAGCCATCATTGAGATCTGCCAAGCACTTGCCATTGCATTGAGACAACGCCAGAAACCCGCTCAGTTACTGAAATCAAAATATGATTATCTGATTTTTGATGCAGTGATTTCTGCGGCCGAGTTTGAATTGGCGACGCGCTCGGCGCGAAAGAAAGGTTGTGATTTGGAAGATGTGCTGATCGACGAGTTTCAGATTGGTTTGCCGCTTATCGGCAAAGCGCTGGCTTCATTTTTTGATATCCGCTACGAGCCTTTTAAAAAAGACCGTATCAAACCGATGGATCTGCTCAGAAATTTAAAAAAGGATTATGTAGAGAGCAATGCTTGGTTACCGATTGATGAAACCAGGGATGGTTTGGTAGTTTTAACATTGGATCCTGAGCGGATTAAATCTCAGCGCATTGCCAGCACAATTTTCCCTAAACACAAGATTATTTATACAGTGACCACCAGGCATGAGTTTGCTGCAACGGTCGAACAGTTCTACGGCGGCAACCAGGATGAGATGGCCACGGGCGATATTAATGAAATGCTGTTTAATCTTGGTGGGGAGAGTGTTGAAGAAGCTTTTAGCGAAATAGAAGAATCTTCAGCCGCTTCCGACAATGAGTTGGTCAAGCTGGTCAATAAAATCATAGTTGATGCTTATAAAATGGGTGCATCCGATATTCATGTGGAACCCTATCCAGGAAAAGAAAAAACCAAAATACGTTTCCGCAAGGATGGTTCACTGATGTCTTATATCGAGATTCCAGCCGGTTATCGTAACCCACTGGTGACGCGAATTAAGATCATGTGCGATCTGGATATTTCCGAGAAGCGCAGACCGCAGGACGGCAAAATTAAATTCAGAAAATTTGGCCCCTTGGATATCGAGCTGCGTGTCGCCACCATTCCTTCTGCGGGTGGTATGGAAGATGTCGTCATGCGTATCCTGGCGACCGGTGAGCCGATTCCTTTGAATAAAATGGGTTTTACCGCATACAACCTGGAAGAATTGCAAAAAATAATCAGTAAACCGTATGGCTTGTTTTTTGTATGTGGCCCAACAGGTTCGGGTAAAACAACCACACTACATTCTGTTCTGAAGCATCTGAATCGAACAGAGACCAAAATATGGACCGCGGAAGACCCGGTTGAGATCACGCAAAAGGGATTGCGGCAGGTGCAGATCAATGTGAAAGCCGGTTTAACGTTTCCGGTCATCATGCGGTCTTTCCTGCGGGCTGATCCGGATATCATCATGGTCGGCGAGATGCGCGACAAGGAAACCACCAGTATCGGTATTGAAGCATCGCTAACGGGACATCTGGTGTTTGCCACACTGCATACCAACAGTGCGCCGGAATCGGTGATTCGCTTGCTGGATATGGGGATGGATCCCTTTAACTTTTCGGATGCTTTACTGGGAATTTTGGCGCAGCGACTGGCTAAGCGCTTGTGTAAATGTAAGGAATCGTATGTGGCCAGCGAACATGAAATCAAGTCATTATTAACCGAATATTGTGAGGAATTGAATCATATCGCCCGGTTTAAAACCGATCCGGAAGCAGCGCGCAAGGCCATTCGCGACGAATGGGTCAAACAGTACGGCAACGACAAAGGTGAAATTATATTGTGCAAGCCGGTCGGTTGCGATGATTGCACCGGCAGCGGCTTCTCCGGCCGGGTAGGATTGCACGAACTAATGACCGCAACCGATGCCTTGAAAAAGAATATCCAGGAAGGTGCGCGCGTCGCGGAAATGCTGGTGACGGCGCTGGGCGACGGCATGCGGACGTTGAAACAGGATGGCATCGAGAAAGTGCTGCAGGGGATTACGGATATTCATCAAGTGCGGGTGGTGTGTATTAAGTAAATGACACGATGGAAGTAGAGAGGGATATCTCAATGCCTGTAATCAGCAGATTTCTTGGAATAGTGATTGTTATGTATTGGGAAGATCATGCACCACCGCATTTTCATGCCAAATACGCAGGCTATGAAATAACTGTAAATATTTTAACCGGTGTGGTAGAAGGCAGATTCACAAAGCGGGCATTAGGACATGTACTCGAATGGTATACACTATACAAAGACGCGCTAATTGAAAATTGGGCACTTTGTCAAAGAAATGAGCTGCCCAAACCCATAGAACCTCTGGAGTGATCAATCATGTTTATTCATATTACGAGCGCCGAGTATTTAGAAGACTATAAGGTGGCGGTATCATTTAATAATGGCCGCAAAGGTGTAGCCGACTTGTCAGATGCTTTAAAAGGACCGGTGTTTGATTCACTTAAAAACAAATCGGCATTTTCAACTTTTGCTGTTGATGAAGAATTGGATACGATTGTTTGGCCAAATGGTGCGGATCTAGCGCCGGAGTATATCTATTTTCTGGCATTCAAAAATGAAGCAGGGTTGCAATCCCAATTCAGAACATGGGGATATGTTGAGTGATGTTGTAGCATGAAGGGCACAGAATTAACAGTTATTGCATTCTATACATCTCGAGATGAGCGACTTATCAGCCCGCGTATGCTCGATTAGCGCAGCGTAATCGGATGCATGCTATTTGAAAACTCAGTGTTAACTTAACATCGATACTGTCTCAAGACAGGGAGAAGATATGAAATGTCCAACTATCGGCGCGCTTTCATACCGGGAGATATCTGGTTCTTTACGGTGAACCTGCTGCAACGGCAAGATAATGATTTACTCGTGCGCGAAATTCACTTGCTACGCGAAGCGGTGAAACGGGTGCGTAAACGCTATCCTTTTCGAATCGATGCCTAGGTGGTTTTGCCGGAGCATTTGCATTGTGTGTGGACTTTGCCGCCAGGTGATGCCGATTTCAGTACGCGATGGCGTTTGATCAAAAGTGGATTTTCGCGTGCATTGCCCAGAACCGAATATCGATCGAATATACGCAAGGCGGCAGAAGAACGTGGGATATGGCAACGGCGTTATTGGGAGATTTCATACGTGACGATACCGATTATCAATGCTATGTCGACTATGTGCATGTGAATCCTTTAAAGCATGGTCACGTCAGACGTGTAGCCGATTGGCCATATTCCACGTTCCATCAATATGTTGCGAGAGGTATTTATCCAATGGATTGGTACGGCGATGCCAATTCCATGGTTGGCGGGGGTGTGTGATGAGGAAGTGGTGAATGGGTGATGTAATGGCCGGAGTTGGCGAGATTGGCAGGAATAGTAGGCCCGATTAGCGTAGCGTAATCGGGCTTACGCGGGCTGTATTTCAATCGAGTCTCCGGCCCCCAATTGAATCTGCCATTGAATTAGTTAGCAGAGTGCACCAGCAGCACGTGTTGCGCAGGAACCAGATTTAACCCAAACTATAGGTGCGCCGATTGCAGCAGCAGTTCCGGTTAGTATATAAGTTTCACTGGCAAGACCATTTCCATTTATTGCAGTCATTGTAAGGTCAGCAGTTAGTGCGCCATTGTTGGCAACAACACCAGAACCAGCTGCTACTTTATTTCCAGCAGCGGGAGCAGCAGTGATACCAGGTACACCATTCAGGCCGTTAGTGCAACTTGCTGCAGCTAGTGTACCTTGTTCCTGGAAGCATAGTTCTAGGCCAAGTTTGTAAGGAGCTGCAGCTGATACAACTTCACTATATCTAGCTTTCAAAGTATAGTTCTGATAAGCAGGCACAGCTACAGCAGCCAGAATACCAATAATCGCCACCACGATCATTAATTCAATCAATGTAAAACCTTTTTGTGCTTGCATGGAAATTCTCCTTAAAGTTGAGTAAGACATTGGTGTGTGTAATTTAGCACTAGTAGAATTCGCGCCAATTTTTTATTGAATGATTCTACTAGAACAGGGTGTGTAACGGTTGTATCCAAAATAAATTTAGTAAAATATCGCAATTTGTCCTGCCTTATTTAGCAAGGTGTCCTGTATTACAGTTCTACTCAAAAGTTAGCCCGGATTGAGTTTATTGTTATCATTATGTGGATTGGTTCTGTGCAAGCTACAGCCGAAAGACTTCTTCCCATAATTGCAATACTGCCATGCGGTCAGTGCTCAAATGATCGGCGGCAATACGTGCGAATTTCTGTGATTTGTCTCTTGAAGCGTTAGCGCTGGTTAGTTCCGGTTCGCCACCCAATCGCAGGCGGTGTTGCAGACGGCGGTATTCGCGGTACACGGTACGTACTTTTGCGGCAGCTTCAGATGACACAAGTCCTAGTTCTCCGGCCAGTTTCAGGAGCGCGATATTGCCGATGTTGCCGGTGAGTTGCGGATATTGATGGGCATAACCCAGTACCAGATACTGCACAATAAATTCCACATCGATAATGCTGCCACGGTCATGTTTGATGTCAAATAGGGTGGTTGGGTTGGGATGAACGTCCAACATCTTTTCGCGCATTCTCAGAATCTCTTGCTTGAGTTGAACTAAGTCGCGCGATTTGCAAAGAATTTCTTTGCGGGTGTTTTCGAAAGCTGCTCCCACTTGCTTGTCGCCGACGACAAAGCGCGCCCGCGTCAATGCCTGGTGTTCCCATACCCAGGCTTGTTCTCGTTGGTATTGCGCAAAAGCCTCCATCGAACTGACCAGTAAGCCGGTAATACCATTGGGGCGTAAGCGCAGATCCGTTTCGTACAGCAAGCCTGCCGAGGTGTGGCGGGTGAGCCAGGCGTCGATACTTTGACCCAGCTTGGTATAAATCTCCGCCGCATCGGGATGATCGTCTTCATACAGAAAAATCATGTCGAGATCAGAGGCGTAGCCGAGTTCTTTGCCGCCCAGTTTGCCATAGCCAATAATGGCAAAGGCAGGTTCTTCCCGGTGGCGTTTTTTTAAACCGCACCACGCCAGGTTCAATACGGTATCCAGCATCAGATCAGCGAGTGCGGTCAAATGATCGCTGAGTGTTTCGAGCAGTAATGAGCCTTCCAGATCAGTGACTAATAGCCGGAATACCTGTGCGTGCTGAAAATGTCGCAGCACATCCATTTGCCATTCGACAACATCATTTTTGGGATTGTCGACATGATTCAACTGATAGATGAGCTCGTTGTTGAGTGCATGCCAGTCAGGCACAGGATGCGGCGCATCGTGGCGTAGTAACTCATCTAGTAAAATAGGGTGCCGTCCCAGGTAATCGCTGGCCCATTGACTGATGCTGACAAGTTCCGCCACGCGTTGCAGGGTATGTGGATGTTCCAGTAAAAGCGCCAGATAGGCGGTTTGCGGGCTGATTCTTTCCAATAACTGCAACATGCGTTCCAGCGTGGTTTCCACCGGCGGAAGCTCAGCAACCGCCTCAATCATCATGGGAACCAGCGTGTTGATTTGCTGCCGACTGGATTCGGGCAGTTGATGATAGAAAGTGCCTTGATAAAACAAGCGTAATCGCTCTGAAATTTTTGCCGGCTCAGTGAATCCCATGGTGCTGAGTTGTGTGGTAGCCGCCTCGGTTTGCGAGATATCCTGTGTTTCAGCCCGCCACAGATAAGCCAGCATGTCATGGGTCGGTGATTTTCTGGGCGCCGCAAAAATCAGTTCAAAATGACGCGTCACGTTTTTACGATGAATATCCAGTTGTTGCATAAAACCGGCGTAATCTGAAAACCCCATCGCGGTTGCGATGAGGTTTTGATCGGCAGGATTGACTGGGAGTGTTTGTGTCTGTTGATCATCCAGATATTGCAGGCGATGTTCCAGTTTGCGCAAAAAGTGATAGGCTTGCGTGAGTTCCGCAACCGCTTGCTGCGGAAGCTGCTGTTTTTTTTGTAGGCGTTGTAACACACTGAGTGTGGGTCGGATGCACAGATCAACATCGCGGCCGCCACGGATCAATTGAAAAACCTGGGTAATAAATTCTATTTCACGGATGCCGCCGGGGCCCAGTTTAATGTTGTCGTGCATTTCGCGGCGTTCAACTTCTTTGCGTAATTGTGCATGGAGGCTGCGCATCGATTCGTAAGCGCCGAAATCCAGGTACTTGCGGAACACGAAGGGCCTGACAATTTTTTCCATGAGGATCGACTCGGCTTCAATATTGGCATGTCCTGCAATCACCCGACCCTTGATCCAAGCATAACGCTCCCATTCGCGTCCTTGCTTGATGAAATACTCTTCCAGCATGGGAAAACTGATCGCCAGCGGGCTGTTTTCTCCGTGCGGACGCAGGCGCATATCGACCCGGAAGACATAACCGTCGATGGTATAGTCATTGAGACTGGCAATCAGTTTGCGACCGAGGCGGGCAAAAAATTCATGGTTCGAAATGGACTTTGCGCCATCGGTTTCGCCATCTTCGGGATAGACGAAAATCAAATCAACATCGGATGATACATTGAGTTCACCACCACCCAGCTTGCCCATGGCGACAACCAGCATATGCTGAGTAGTATTGCTGTGCTCCCCTTTGGGTAATCCAAACCGATTGGGTTGTGTCAGCCAGCTTTCATGGTACTTGAGTGCAAAATTGATGGTGACCTCGGCGAGTTCGGTCATGCTGGACATCACTTCCGTTAAATCAGCCTGGTTGCTGATGTCGCGGATGGCTAATCGCAGGATGACTTGTTTGCGCAAATTACGCAGCACGCCATGTAGAATCTCTTCGTTGGTAATATGTTCAGATTGGGAATCGAGAAATGCCTGCATATCAGCGCTTCTGAACGGAAGTTGCAAGGTTCTTAGCAGCGCTATTTTTTGCGTAGGTTCGCTATCCAGTATGCGCTGTGCATAGCGACTGAAAGGCAGTGCGGTTGTAAGCATCGTATCGGGAGAATAGCTATTGCTCCCGTTCCCGCTCAAATTATTCATGATGCAGCATATGCAACTTTTGGATCTTTGAAATAGCACATCACACGTTCAGGTATTTTTTCCAGTATGGGCATGTGGTCGGTTGTTCAGCTTTAAGTTTAGGCTGGGTATACGCTGGTACCTTGGAGGCGATAGTATACTTGAGATCGGCATTGAGGGTATTGTGAGGTAAGCTGTAAAAAGAGGAGTCCGACGTTTCTATAAGATACTGGAAATGGAGTTGGCCCGGGCCAAGCGCGAACTAGCTGAAGTCAAGATGGAGCGTGATTTGCTAAAAAAAGCAACGGCCTACTTTGCGAAGGAGTCGAGGTGAAGTACGGTCGAATGGAATCCCTGCGACAACACTATCCGGTAGCGTTGATGAGCCGCGTTTTCGAAGTTTCTGAGAGTGGCTATTACGCCTGGCGTGATCGCCCTTTATCGACGCGAGCACAA
>JAGNZK010000069.1 GCA_017984435.1 Nitrosomonas sp.
AAAGCATTCCGCCTGGTCGTAGTCAAGTACCTGCGCAGACCGAACTGTTCGACGACCAGCCCCGTTACCACGTCATTGCCAGCAACCGCAGCGACATTGGTCTGGTATCGAAGCCGTGGCGAGGTTTTCGAGAACGGCATCAAGGAACTGAAGATCGGCGCAGGCTGAACGCATGCCCTGCGGACAGTTTGAAGCCAACACCGTCTTTTTCCGCATTGGCGCCATCGCCCATAACCTGTTCGTCTTGTTCAAGTATTCGGTACTGGGCAGCGACTAGCAGCGTCATCGGGTGGCAACAGTACGTTGGCGCTTGTTTCATCTGCCGGGCAAGGTCGTGCGTCACGCGGGGGCGCTCGCCTTGAATTCCGAAAATTCACGAACTTCACTGGTCGGCTGGCCGCGCCGAACCATTTTCGCGCCATCCGTCCTCCTTAGGCTAGTCGTTACCCACAAAATCCAAACCCGAACGTTCAGCCCTCGCTTCGTCAAAATTCAATCGCGGAAATTGGGCTGTATGTAGTTATGGAATAGGAGTTATATATGGTTATGAGAGATTTTCCCGGAATCTTTTGGAGGAAGCAGATTTTAGTAATATTTTTACATTTTGGGCCGGTAACGAAGAGATTTCAACAATGGTTGAAAGCAAGCTCGCAGTTGACATAGCATCAAAAATTGGGGGAAAGTTGGTATAAAGCTTATTGGAAAAACAATAGCAAAATTTAGTGGTAAATTGCTAGGCAAAGCTGCCGGTGGACTTGTTCCATTTCTTGGGCTTGCTGTAGGAGGCGGGATAAACTATTGGTTTATTACAAGTGTTTCTAATTCAGCAGAAAAGTATTTTGACTTTAAATTTGACATTGCTAACAATTTGCACACATAGGGAGGAATCGCAATTAGCTTTAGCATCTAGAAATCCCATGAATCAATCTTGTTGCTTTTTTAATACGGCTCTTAATTGTAAAGATGGTTTACACTGGCATCACAGCTAACTCCCAAAAGCCGATGTCAGATCCAGAATAAAGAATCAAGGCCAATATCATGTTTTCTAATTTAGTTTTAAAAGATGATGCAAAATGAAACCTATTGTCTATCCAACCTACGATACTGAATTGCCTCCGCAATATGTTGATTGTTGATTTTCTTGACGCCGGATAAATCCGCAATGGTGCGTGCGACTTTCAGAATACGGTGATACGCGCGGGCGGATAGGTTCAAACGGCTGATGGCTTGTTTCAGTAGGGTTTCACTGGAGGTATCCAACGCGCAATGTTGATCAATTTCTTTGACGCTCAAGCGGCTGTTGGTTTTTCCCTGGCGATCCAGTTGGCGTTGGTGCGATTCTGTAACACGAGCCCTGATTGCACTACTTTTTTCACCCGTTGTTTGTTGTTTCATCAATTCCTCTTGTGGCACCGCTGGAACTTCGATTTGCATGTCGATGCGATCCAGCATCGGACCGGAAATCCGTCCGCGGTAACGCGCAACTTGATCGGGCGTACAATGACAACGTCCTGAAGGATGGCCCAAATAGCCACACATGCAGGGATTCATCGCGGCAATCAGTTGAAATTGTGCCGGGAATTCAGCTTGGCGCGCGGCTCTGGAGATGGTGATTTTTCCGGATTCCAGCGGTTCACGCAGTACTTCCAGCACTTTGCGATCGAATTCCGCCAATTCATCCAGAAATAACACGCCGTGCATTGCCAGTGAAATTTCACCGGGACGGGGATGGCTGCCGCCGCCCACCAGCGCAACACCTGAGGCGGTGTGATGCGGTGAGCGGAAAGGGCGGCGTTTCCAGTTGTCAATATTGAAGCTGCCATAACTAAGCGATTGGATGGAGGCGGATTCAAGTGCCTCCGCTTCAGTCATCGGTGGCAGAATACCGGGAAAACGTGCGGCCAACATGGATTTTCCGGTGCCGGGCGGGCCGATCATCAAAAGACTATGGTTGCCGGCGGCGGCAATCTCTAGCGCACGTTTTGCATGGGTTTGACCTTTGACTTCATCGAAATCGGGATAAATTGAATTGCCGGTTTCGGTGTCATTTCCGCGTGTATTTTGATAAATCTGCAAGGATTCGCGCCCGCTCAAATGCGCGCAGATCTGTAATAGTGATTTGGCGGCATAGATTGTGGCATTTCTGACCAATGCAGCTTCAGCCGCGTTTTGTTGTGGCAATACAAAACTGCGGCCTGATTGCGATGCGTTGTAAGTCATCGCCAGCGCGCCATGGATCGGGCGCAATTCGCCGGTTAAAGCCAGTTCACCTGCCCACTCATAGTGATCCAATTTGTCTTTGGGGATTTGTCCGGTCGCTGCCAGAATACCCAACGCGATGGGCAAGTCAAAGCGTCCGCTCTCCTTGGGTAAATCGGCGGGCGCCAGATTGATGGTGATGCGCTGCGCGGGAATTTTGAATTGCGCATTTTGCAATGCTGCTCTGACGCGATCTTTGCTCTCTTTGACTTCGGTATCAGGGAGGCCAACGATGGTGAAACTGGGTAGACCGTTGGCGATGTGCGTTTCCACTGTCACCAGCGGTGCGTGTATTCCTGAGAGTGCGCGGCTATACAGAACAGCGAGTGACATTAGGGTGGCAACGATCCTGTATGCGGATCTGTGCAGACAGGCGTTGGTTCAGGGATAAAATTTGATTGGTAAGCATTCACTTATTTGTCATGTATGTCCTCATTATCCCGTTTTTCTTTGGTGTAATGCGATGCGGCGTTTTTCTCAGTGGATTGATGCGTGGATTTGATCAGTTGCTCTTCCAATTCGGAAACTCTACCTTCAAGGATCATGAGCTTTTCACGTGTGCGTTGTAGAACCTCCTGTTGTATATCAAATTCATCGCGCGTGACTAAATCAAGTCGTGTAAAAGCCCCCGATAACAATACCTTAATATTTTTTTCGATGTCTTTGGCCGGGCTGTTTTGTAGTATCTCGCTGACTTTCGTATTGATTTCATCGATTATATTTTTGTTAAGCATCGTTGTTCTCCTGGTTGATTGACTCATTACTTGATCAGCTGGTTGCCCCTGCTACGTGATAAAATTCCACACCGCAGGGTATCTTTACCAAGTTTAATTATCCACTGTTATTGCAAAGGGTTCCAGTCTTAAGGATAGATGATTTATTTTTCTATGCTAACTTCAACGTCGAATATTCTTGATAGATTTTGCCACCTGAATAACAGTTAACTTTCGGATACATGAATGGAACGCATACAATTACTTGAAGATTGGGTCAAAGAGCAATTTCCGGCAATGCCATTTACGATGCAAGCGGCATCGGTGGACGCCAGTTTCCGGCGCTATTTCCGTATTTCTTTCGCTGATCAGACGTTCATTGTGATGGATGCACCGCCACAGCACGAAGACTGTAAACCATTCTTACGTGTGGCGGAAATTTTAGCTGCAACCGGTGTGCATGTGCCAAAAATATTGGCACAAAATCTTGAACAAGGTTTTTTGTTGCTATCCGACCTGGGCAATACGACTTTCCTGCAAGCGCTCAACGATCAGCGCGATATTGCCAACCATATTTACGGCGATGCGATGGATGCGCTCATTAAGATGCAGGTGTCGCAACGAGCGGAAGGTTTGCCTGATTATGATGAAGTATTGCTGTTGCGAGAATTGAATTTGTTTCCTGACTGGTATATCGCCAAACATTTACAGAAAGATTTGTCGGAAGAGCAGCAAGTAGTTCTTCATACTGTTTTTACCCGAATTTTACAAAACAATCTTGCACAGCCGAAGGTGCTGGTGCATCGTGACTACCATTCCCGCAACCTGATGGTGACATCTCCCAACCCCGGCATTATTGATTTCCAGGATGCTGTGCATGGCCCAATCACTTATGATCTGGCGTCGTTATTCAAAGACGCGTATATCCGCTGGGATGAAGAACGTATTCTGGATTGGATAATTCGTTACTGGGAAAAAGCCCGCAAGGCCGGATTGCCGGTATCGACTGATTTTGCAGCATTTTATCGGGACTTTGAATGGATGGGGGTGCAACGCCACCTCAAGATCCTGGGGATTTTTGCCCGTCTGAATTATCGTGACGGTAAAACCACTTATCTGGATGATATGCCATTGGTGATGGAATATTTGCGCAAAGCCTGTGAACGCTATCGAGAACTTCATCCATTGCTTAATTTGCTGGATGAGCTGAATCCTACTGAATCCGATCAAAAAATTGGCTACACCTTCTGAGTGCGTTCCCTTTAAAGCGATGATTCTCGCCGCGGGGCGCGGGGAGCGCATGCGCCCGCTGACCGATGCGTTGCCCAAGCCATTGTTAAAGGCTGGAGACACTGCATTAATCGAATATCAAATAAGAAATCTGGCGCGTGCAGGCTTTATCGATATCGTCATTAACCATGCGTATCTCGGTGAAATGATCGAGAGTGCTCTGGGCAACGGTGAACGTTATGGTGTTAATATTCAATATTCACCTGAGAAAATTGTTTTGGAAACAGCGGGTGGGATAGCGAATGCCTTACCATTGCTGACGGGCGAACCCGGCAATCTGCCATTTTTGGTTGTCAATGCGGATATTTACTGTGAAATGGATTATGCGTTGCTGTTACCGGCAATGAAAGCGATGCAAGCGGAGAGTAATCTGCGGTTTGCTCATCTTGTTTTGGTAGACAATCCATCGCATCATGCCGCAGGTGATTTTGCGTTGCAGACGCATCAGGTGACGTTGACGGGTAGCCATAGACTGACTTTTAGCGGTATCGGCATTTATCAACCGCAGCTTTTCAATGCAATAAAACCGGGCGTAGCGGCAAAACTGGCGCCACTGCTACGGCAAGCCATGCAGGAAGGCAAGGTGAGCGGTGAATATTATTCTGGACAATGGGTCGATGTCGGCACACCGGAACGGCTTGAATTGCTGGATAAGCAACTTAGATCTCAAGCGGAACTATCAGAAATTAATCGAGTTTAAAAGCAATTATTCATTTATGACACACATTGAATCTTTTATCGCACGCCGACAATTGTTTGCATCCAGAATGCAAGCGGGTGTCGCTATTATCCCGACGGCGCCGGAGCAAATACGCAATCGTGATGCGCATTATCCGTATCGATTTGACAGCTATTTTTATTATTTGACGGGATTTCGTGAGCCCGAGGCTGTTTTGGTGATTGTCGCCGGGACAGCTAAAACGGCGGCGAAGCATATTTTGTTTTGCCGGGAAAAAGACCAGGAACGTGAAATATGGGATGGCTTCCGTTATGGGCCGGAGGTTGCCAAAGAGTCTTTCGGTTTTGACGAAACTTACCCCGTTTCCAAGCTGGATGAGTATCTGCCCAAATTACTGGCCGATCAACCTGCAATCTATACCGCGTTGGGACAAAATAATACCTGGGATCAACGCATCATCGACTGGCTTAATCGTGTGCGTGAACAAGCACGTAGTGGTGTGATTGCACCGGATCAGATCCATGATTGTCGCGGTTTGTTGGATGAAATGCGCTTGATCAAAGGGGTGGACGAATTGCAAATTATGCAGCGGGCGGCTGATATTTCAACACAGGCGCATCGGCGCGCAATGCAGGCAACTCGCCCGGGAATGCGGGAATACGAAATTGAAGCGGAATTGCTCTACACCTTTCACCGGCACGGTGCGCGGGCACCGGCTTATACCTCCATTGTTGCGGGCGGTGCCAATGCTTGCGTGCTGCATTATGTCGAGAACGATGACGAACTGAAATCAGGGGATTTATTATTGATTGACGCAGGCTGTGAGCTGGATGGCTATGCTTCGGATATTACACGGACATTCCCGGTGAATGGTAAGTTTACCGCGGCACAGAAAGATGTTTATGAACTGGTTCTGGCTGCGCAAGCTGCGGCTATTGCACAAGTAAAGCCGGGAAGTAGCTGGAATGATCCGCATCAAGCCGTATTGAATGCTTTGGCGCAAGGATTTATTGATCTGGGGCTATGCCGGGGTAGCAGGGATGCTGTGCTGGAGTCGGAGGATTACAAACGTTTTTATATGCATCGAACCGGACACTGGTTGGGAATGGATGTGCATGATGCGGGTGAATACAAACAAAAGGGTGATTGGCGCCTACTGCAGCCCGGCATGGTGCTGACCGTTGAGCCGGGATGTTATATCCGCCCGGCGGATAACGTTCCGGAACATTTCTGGAATATTGGCATTCGTATAGAAGATGATGTGGTTGTTACCCCAACGGGCCATGAACTTTTAACGCAAGCGGCACCCAAAACAGTAGGCGAAATAGAGGAGTTGATGCAATGAACGATGAACAGCGGAAAATTATCATCACTAAGATTTCCGATCATCACCAGAATGAGTCGGGAGATTATCAACAAGTGCCGATTTCCCCCGTCAATCGTTGGATTACTTACGCAATCCTCATTCCGGTCGTGGTGGTCATGATACTGATCGGTATTTTCTTTTTTGCGGCTTTTCTGGCTTTGATCGCAGTCGCTGTCGCAGTGGTTGGGATACGATTCTGGTGGTTTCATAGAAAATTTAAAAACGCCGCGCAACAATCTGATGATCCAATGCAGAGAAAGGATTCAGATCAGACAATTATCATTGAAGACGCACAAATTATTGAAGAAACAGAAACTCACCGAACCCAGCAGAAGAAACAATAAACTGCGTCAAATAATCAGTGCTGGCTATTTTCTGAGTACTGCCAAAAATTCTGACATTAAATTTTTAATTTAAGGGCTTTTTCCATGCCGATGTTATCAATCAACCCAGCTACCGGTCAGACCATGCAATCCTTTCCTGCATGGAATGCCGACGAAATCAATTCGATATTGCACCAGGTTGAATCCGCACAAGCCGGCTGGGCCGAGCTCGATTTTGAGCAGAGATCGCGCGTAATGCGCAATCTTGCGCAGGTATTTCGTCAACACAGTGAGGATTACGCCAACCTGATTACCGATGAGATGGGGAAGTTGTTAAAAGAGGCTAGGGCGGAAATAGAAAAGTGTGCGATCGGTTGCGATTACTATGCAGATCATGCGCAATCTTATCTGAATGATGAGTTGATCGCATCCGATGCCAGCCGTAGTCTGGTGGTTTATCAACCATTGGGCACAATATTGTGCATCATGCCGTGGAATTTTCCTTTCTGGCAATTAATTCGTGCCGCAGCACCGGCAATGATGGCAGGTAATACCGTGGTGTTAAAGCATGCTTCCAATGTTCCGCGTTGCGCGCTTGCGCTGGAAGATGCATTTCAGCAAGCCGGGTTTCCACTCAATACATTTCGTACGCTGATGATCAGTGCCGAGCAGACGGAAGCCGTGATCGCCGATCGGCGTATCGCAGCCGTCACGTTAACCGGTAGCAGTGCTGCGGGACGAAAGGTGGCTGCGATTGCCGGCCAACATCTCAAGAAATGTGTGCTTGAGCTCGGTGGATCGGATCCATTTATCGTGCTGGATGATGCCGACATTGAATTAACAGCAAAGCAAGCACTGGTGGCCCGTTTTCAGAACATGGGACAAAGTTGCGTTGCCGCCAAGCGTTTTATTCTTGTAGATGCTATTGCTGATTCCTTTGTTGCGCACTTCAAGGCTTTGGTAAGCCAGTTACGCAGCGGCGATCCTAAAAATGAGGCTACCGGTATCGCGCCCATGGCGCGTACGGATTTACGGGATGAATTGCATCGACAAGTTGAACGCAGTCTGGCAGCGGACGCAAAACTCGTTATCGGCGGATCTTGTATTGAAAAGCAAGGCGCTTATTACGCGCCCACAATTTTGGACGATGTGCAGCCGGGCATGCCAGCTTTTGACGAAGAATTGTTTGGTCCCGTGGCGGCGATCGTGCGGGTAAAAGATACGGAAGAAGCGATTAAGTTGGCCAATCTTACTCATTTCGGTTTGGGTGCTAGTTTATGGACACGCGATACGGTGCGCGGTGAAGCATTGGCACGGCAAATTCATGCGGGTTGCACCTTCGTCAATGGCATTGTCAAAAGCGATCCGCGTTTACCGTTTGGCGGTATCAAAGATTCAGGGTACGGCAGAGAATTATCCTATCACGGTATTCGTGAATTTGTGAATATCAAAACAGTGTGGATTAAATAACCCGATTAAACGCGTACGCAATAGCACATGAAACCAAACACAAAACACGAAAATAGTAGCGTAGGCTGGCGGTTTGATAACAGCTATGCGCGTTTGCCGGATTCTTTCTATGTACGACTGAATCCGGTAGCCGTACGTGCGCCGCAGGTGGTGATGTTGAATCATGCCCTGGCAGAATCCCTGGGATTGAATATCAGTGCACTATCCGAAGCAGAAGCCGCTTTGCTATTTGCCGGTAACGTGTTACCGGACGGCGCACAACCCATCGCACAAGCCTATGCTGGCCATCAATTTGGCCATTTCACGATGTTAGGCGATGGGCGGGCAATATTGCTGGGTGAGCATCTCACACCGGCAGGCGATCGATTCGACATCCAGCTAAAAGGCTCCGGCCAAACGCAATTTTCACGTCGTGGCGATGGCCGCGCAGCGCTTGCACCCATGTTGCGTGAATACATCATCAGCGAAGCGATGCATGCACTTAACATACCAACCACGCGGAGTCTTGCTGTGGTCACCACGGGCGAATCCGTAATGCGGGAGACCATGCTGCCCGGTGCGATTCTTACCCGTGTTGCCGCAAGCCACATTCGCGTGGGTACGTTTGAATATGTCGCAGGGACGCAGGATCGAGAAGGGATCAGAACCCTGGCCGATTATACGATTCGCCGCCATTATCCGGATCTTATCGGCGACGAGAATCCCTATCTTGCGTTCTTAAACAAGGTGATAGACCGCCAGGCAGCGCTAGTAGCCAAGTGGTTACTGATTGGTTTCATTCACGGCGTGATGAATACGGATAATATGACCATTAGTGGTGAAACGATTGATTATGGTCCGTGTGCGTTTATGGACGCATACGATCCAAACACCGTGTTCAGTTCGATTGATCATCATGGTCGCTACAGCTATAGTAGCCAGTCACGTGCGGCGCAGTGGAATCTCGCACGCTTTGCCGAAACATTGCTACCGCTATTGCATCCAGAACAGAAGGAAGCGTTAACCATGGCGGAAGAAGCGATCCACGCTTTCCCCGGCATATTCCAAGCCTACTGGTTGAGCGGAATGCGTAAAAAACTGGGATTGTTTACTGAAGAAGCGGAAGATAATCAGCTCATCGACGCGCTACTGACATGGATGCAAGCGCATCAGGCCGATTATACCAATAGCTTTCGTGCACTGGCTGCGGAATCCTTACCCGAAGATGAGTTGTTTCGTCATGCTGCATTTGTGGAATGGCATGCACACTGGCAGGCAAGATTATCGCGTCAATCCGAATCCAAACAATCATCACTTTACCTAATGCAGGCGAATAACCCTGCGCTTCATCCGCGCAACCATCAGGTTGAAAAGGCGCTGACGGCGGCCTCTGAACATGGCGATTATTCACCGATTCAACAGCTGCTGGCAGCAGTGACAAAGCCATACATTGATGCGCCGGAATATCGTGACTACCGCACGCCACCGGCACCCTCAGAACGCGTGCATCAAACATTCTGCGGCACGTAGTTACGATTACAGAATATCTTTTGCTGTGTTTGGAGTGACTATACGGGTTATTCAGGGACTCTTTAGTCCACCCTGAACAATTCTATTTTCAGGCATAAGCGCCAGCAAGACGATGATTGGTTCTGTCATCATTGGTTGGTAGCCAATCCAAGCGCAGGAAAATCAAGACAAGAAGAAGTCGCAGCTTCC
>JAGNZK010000085.1 GCA_017984435.1 Nitrosomonas sp.
CAGTGGGATGTCAATATGGAAAAGAGGGGTTTTTTGGGTTTAGAAAAAGTGTTGTTCAAAATAGTTTTATGAGAACATGTCATCAGAGAGGTAAATTCTGCCGAATACATTGACACTTTGCTATTGGAAACTCTAAGAATCTCAAGTTAATGAAATATCAGTCCATAGAAGCTACATTTACCCGCATAGTGGTTTGTTTTTTACAGCTGAGTCGGTTGTGGCCTTTTGTCCCAGGAATTTTGCCGCTGTTCTTTTTCAGTCACCCTGCCCAGGCTAAGGAGTTCAGTAAGGTATTTAAGCCCCATTTCAACTATACCGTCACCGCTGACGATAACATTCTGCGCATACGGGATCGTGTTGTTCTCTCGACGGATGCGGATCCTAGAATTATAAGCCTGATTTCCCAAGACAAGCTCGCTGATATTTCTAACCGCATGACAGGCGGCATCCTGTTTGAAAAAGAAATCAGCCGACAACGATTGAGCGCCGATTTTAATTGGACCCACACCAGGTTTGAGAGATTCAGCCTGATGAATAACAATTTGATAAGCACCAACGGCAAATGGAACTGGTTTCTGGGCAACAGACTGGAAGGCAATATGGGGGCTAGCTATGTTCAGTCATTGATGCCGTTCATATTTCAGCCAGGGCTTAGAATTATACGCACCGAGCAGACACAGTTTTTCAATGCCGCCTGGCGTTTTCATCCCAGTTGGCGTTTGGTTGGCGAATATACTCGCTACGATCTTGATACAGGTAAAAATCCCAGAGCGGATAACCTTAATCGTACTGAGAACCGGTTTGAAGCCGGAATCGACTATCTGACCCCGGGTAAGAATACTTTAGGCATACTCTTTCGCAATATACTGGGGGATTTTACTAATCCTGTTCGAAGACGTGGTGGCACACTTGTTTTAGATGATAACGGCTCGCCTGTGGACAACGGCTATGATCAGAAAGAGGTATTAGCCAAAGTTGATTGGAAAGTATCTGCAAAATCCCAGCTTCAAGGCACTGCAGGCTGGGTAGAACGTCAAAACAACAGCTTCCAACAACGTGATTTCAGCGGATTCAATGGTCGTATCATCTATCATTGGCAGCCTACTGACAAACTTGGATTAACTGTCAATGGCTGGCGCTTGACTTCAGCGATGCAAAATCTCACCGCTAATTTTAGCCTTAATACCGGCGTGAGTGTCGTTCCATCTTGGAATGTCACTCAGAAAGTAAGGCTGGAGGGGGACTTATCTTATGAGACGCGTAAATTTGACCGCTTCTCGGATCTTACCGATCCAACATCAGTAGTAGGCAGGAATAACACGCTACGCAATGCCGCGCTAAGGCTCATCTATAGCCCTTATCTTGGCTTACAGCTCAGTACTTCGATCTATCACTCCGATCTCAAAACAGACGCTCCCGCTGGCGGATTTAATGCCAATGGGGTAACCGCTAATTTACAGTATGTGTATGGACAACGATGACGACAAATGATCTGCCTATAGTGGCCTTCTTCAAGCATTTGCTGGATCCCTTCATCATATGGAGTATGTTGATTCTGACAACATGGTTATATGATGAGGATTTTACTAGCTATTACTTAGTATTGGTCATTATCACCTTTTTTATTTCTTCGTACATTTACGAACGCACTCTGATTTATCGTAATTGGCGAAAAGGCAGGTTGCTTGCTTATATACGCGATACGCTCATGGGTTGGCTCATTATCGTCACTCTGCTGGTATTTTTAGGTTATGCCACTAAATTTCACAGTCAGTTTTCCGAGCAGGTATTATTAACCTGGTTTATGGTCACACCATTAATGTTGATTGCAAGCCATATCACAGCACGAAGCATTATCGCCAACTTGTATACAGCCGGTCATTCACGCCCCACTATCGTGATCGGCGCCAATGAAACCAGCTTGGAGTTCATCCAGCATATTGAGGAAATCCCTTTTTTACTGATCAATTATCATGGCTTCTTCGATGAGCGCGACAATTCCCGCATCGCCAGTACCGCCGGTAATCGCTTTGGATCTCATTTAGGGGGATTGGCAGATGTCGTTCCGTATATTCATAAACATAATATTGAGATGATCTTTATTAGTTTGCCGATGTCGTCTCAACCGCGTATCCAGAAATTGATGGATGAGTTGCCGGATACCACCGCCTCCGTCTATTTCCTGCCGGATATTTATATCTTCGATTTAATGCAAGCCCGGTTTGAGTATATTGGCGATGTGCCAGTCGTTGCCATGAGTGAGTCACCCTTTGTCGGTATTGATGGGGTCGTCAAAAATACCAGTGATTTTGTGATTGCTTTGCTAACGCTCATCCTGCTATCGCCGCTTATGCTGTGTATTGCTTTGGCTGTAAAAATCACGTCGCCTGGTCCGATTATTTTTAAACAACGCCGCTATGGTCTGAATGGCGAAGAAATCATCGTCTACAAATTTCGCTCGATGACGGTGGTTGAAGATGGCGCAGATATTGTGCAGGCGAAAAAAGATGATCAGCGCTTCACCAAAATCGGCGCCTTCTTGCGCCGCACTTCGCTGGATGAATTACCTCAGTTCATCAACGTATTGCAGGGACGCATGAGCATCGTCGGCCCTCGTCCCCATGCCGTGGCGCACAACGAGCTTTACCGCAAACTGATCAAAGGCTACATGCTGCGTCACAAAGCAAAACCAGGCATCACCGGCTGGGCTCAGGTCAATGGGTGGCGTGGTGAAACCGATGTGCTGGAAAAAATGAAAGGACGCATCGAACACGATTTGTATTACCTCAAAAATTGGTCCATATGGCTCGATCTCTGGATCATCCTACG
>JAGNZK010000003.1 GCA_017984435.1 Nitrosomonas sp.
TACTTTTGGTCTCTTGATAAATAATGGAACCGACAAGCCTAATTGTTTCATCAATGCGCTTCCTTGCAGTGGTTAGATCTACCGAGTATTTTACAAGTTTTTGGGACTTATTCAGAGTTTCCTTAACTGGGGTGTCCGGTTTTACTTGACCAGGTCATCCCCCGTTGACTTCGAGTTGCAGCAAAATGCTGCTTAACCTTGTGTCCAGAATAGTGTTGACACATCAATCCATTCTGTGGCCGAATTTACGGGGGTACCTCAATGCAAAATCAAGTTGCCTCGGGTTGATTTGGCTTTTTAGGATGATTTAGCTTGCTACACACAACCTAATTTTGTAGAGTGATGAAAGCATACTCAACAACGTTAGGATATTAGAAATTATGAAAATTAAAAATGTAACAATCGCAGGCGCCGGTGTCATGGGATCACAAATATCATGGCAAACCGCATTTAATGGATTTACTGTAAAAGTTTACGATCCATTTGAAAAGGGACTGGAAAATGGAAAGCAATTGCACCAAAATTACGCCAAAAAATTTGTTGAAGAAGGTAGAGGCACACAAGAAGAGGTCAATGCAGCATTGGGTAGGATTGCCTATACAACCAATATAGAGGAAGCCTTTGCAAATGCCGACTTAATAAGTGAATCGGTGCCGGAAGATGTAAAAATTAAGAAAGAGTTTTGGCACAACGTTTCAAGAATTGCCAGGGAAGATGCTATTTTAACCTCTAACTCTTCCTCATTCGTGCCAAGTAATTGGGTGGATGAGATTAAAGGCCCGGACCGTTTCTTGGCCATGCACTTTTTTAGTATAGTTTGGGAGAAACCATTAACTGAAGTGATGGCCCACGGAGGAACCAACAAAGAATCCTTTAACACAGTTGTCGATTTTGTGGGGAAAATAGGCTTGTCGCCAGTCCCCATTAATGTTGAGTATCCGGGATATGTTATCAATTCCCTGTTCATTCCTTGGTTATTTGCCGCTTTAAAGCTTCATTTTTTAGACATTGTAAATTACAAGATGGTCGATAAGGTGTGGATGGTTCAAAATATGAGCAAAACGGTAATGGGACCTTTTGCTCAAATGGATGAAGCTGGCCTGAACGTGGTATACCATGTTACCAAAAATGCTGCAGCAACAGATCCTGAATTGGCTATTGTGGCAGAACAGCTCAAAGAACAATATTTAGATAAAGGAAAAACAGGCGTCAACTCCGGCGAAGGTTTTTATAAATATCCTAATCCGGAGTTCGAAAATCCTTCTTTCTTTGCATAAGAAACTGCACAAAAGTCTCTAAATCATCATAGCGCTTCCTGCCAGGAATTCGCTTTTTCAGCCCCACCGAGCCGGAGTCAAGGGTAACTTAATTCAGAAACTAAAGATGGCACAATACATGCTGCCGTTTAGTCTGTTTTATTAAATTAAGAGACTTGAACCGCCCCGGGTTTGCAGGAGATGATGTGTCAACACTATTCTGGACACAAGGTTAAACACATTTTGCTGCAACTCGAAGTCAACGAGGGATATATATCCATTAGCTGAATGTAATCGCTGCCGGTTGTAAAAACACTTCGATATATTCAAACACAGCTTGCTTGGCTTCTTCCCGAGAATGAAACGTTTGATGATAGATCAATTTGGTAAGGCATGGAAGAAGCTTGCCGACACGGCGTTGCCCCAGCAATTGCCCTTCCGGCTCATGCTTTGCTGGATGCCATGCTGTTTTAGTAATTTCCGGTGACTTTCCGAGGCATATTGGCTACCCCGGTCGGTATGCCACAATAAGCCTTTTTCGGGTTTACGTTTCCAAATAGCCATCAGGAGTGCATCGTTGACTAAGTGGGCTTTCATATGCGCGGCCATTGACCAGCCCACGACTTGACGAGAAAACAAGTCGATCACAACCGCCAGGTACAGCCAACCTTCAAGATTAAACATAAGCCGCGATTATTGAGTGACAATGGTCCAAGTTATATTTCAAGTGAACTCGCACATTATCTTGAGAAGCAGAATATGGCTCACACACGTGGCAAACCCTACTATCCGCAGACTCAAGGTGAAATTGAGCGCTGACATCAAACACTGCAGAACCACATTCTGCTGGAAAACTATTACTTTCCCGATGAGCTGCAAGATCGCATTCGCCAGTTTGTCGATTACTACAATCATGAACGCTACCATGAATCATGGAATAATCTAACACCGGCTGCTGTCTTTTATGGCCGGGGACAATCTATTTTGAATGAACGTGAGGAAATAAAACTGCGAACTTTAGCTATGCGTCGGCAAATGTATTACACTAACCAAGTAAAATCTTTAAACCTGATGAGCTAAAGTACCTAAACTGGTGTTTAACTTCCTACGACCTTTTAAAGACTATCCCTGATTTAGAGTTGATTTGCTTTTATGTAATCTTCGATATAATTGAATTCATCATAAGTGATCTTCCTGCGGCGCATGACCCGAAGTGCAGTACGGCGGAGTTTCTGAAGCTGGGTAGTGAGTAATTTTGATTTCGGTGAATCTCCAAGTATTTGCGTACGTCCCAGAATCGAATCAATAATTATTAGAAATCTATATACACGGTAATTTCGGAAAAACTCAATCCACATGACATAAAACGCATAGACTACGGAAAAATAAGCGCCAATGCTTGTCAGTGTGCCAATATCTAGAAAGAATGGTGGGTTATGAGTGAAGAAACGGCGAGCGCCATCATGAACTGGATAAAATAAATCTTTTGAGGGATCATTATCGATGACCCGTGCTAAATTAAGCGGTACATCCCCGAGAAGATCAAGGATATGTTCAGTCACTTTCTTCGTTATTTCATAAGCCTCATATTCTCCAAGTGCGGTTGACGCTACCAGAACGGTATGGGTACCAATAGTTTGGATTTCATTCTGAACATTCGGATAAAGTGCGGGTGGAATTGTTAAAGATTCAAGATAGGGAAAAAGTGTCTTTAAACTCGCGGTATTCGCAATAGGCAATAACTGAAACTCACTGTTCTGATGCAAAAGAGATTTAAGTACTTCGGTATGCAATCCAGCTAAAAAGAAAGCAATATCAAACTCCCCATTGATAAGCGCTTGTGCGGCTTGTTCGAAATCCAATGTATGGCCTTTTCTATCGATATTCAGATTGAAATGCTCCGCGATCAGCTTGCCCACGAAATGGGTCGAACTTCCATCTCCACCGAGATAAACTTTTGTACCAGGTGGTATTTCTTGGAGATCATGGAGCCCTAGTTTTGAACGCACGACTACATGGAGAGGAGACTTATACAAGCTCAGCAGCGCACGCATTTTTATATCTACACCAATATTCTTAATACTAGTGTGTGCTTGAGCTGCAGCTGATGAACAATTCATGGACAATGCCGCATCTCCGAAAAATCCATCTTCGGCAAATCCGAGGTGAGCCAGACCGGCATTTATCTGTGCATTAGTATCAAGTCCCCCGCAGGATGGCTGTAATACGAAGTTAGGCACAATATTGAAGTGAAGTAATTGTTCAATAGGTTCCGGTGCGTTGAAAATCGTTCGAATTCGAGGAGCAATATAAGCCGTAGTACTACCCACCGGACCAGTAAGGAAAACATACTGTACGTTGGCACGGTTGATGAAAAAGATCGCGGCCGCAATCATAGGAATAAAGAACACAAAAATTAGTACTAAGCTCTTAATACTCAGGAATGGTCGTCGTAGCTTCATATGCCTGAGTCTCCTGATACGACGATCCAATTGTTTAACATACTTGTATAGCTTAATCAGTTCTTCCGGCAATTCTTCATTCATGACATTTTTCGCTCAAAAATTTTAGTAACTGTGAAGTCAACTCAGCAGCATATCCGTGTAAATTCGCAGCAAACAAGGAAGTAAACTCAACATATGGAACTACCAGAGGTAAATCTCTGACTCCTTATTATATTGTAGTGCATTGTAGCTCTCTCCATGAGTCACAGTGGTCAAGTGAGGTATACTGATTTTCATGAAGTCCGAATCAAGTCTACGTTGGCGACATAACCTACATTTGGACCCAGGAAGGCTGGCTGTATCTGGTTGTCGTCATTGATTTGTTTTCCAGGAAGGCAGTTGGTTGGAGCAGGACTGATAGTACGGCAGGACTCGCGGATCGCAATATGCCAGTAAAGAATACCGGCGGCTTCTGGAAATACATGGCTTTATGGGTACATGATCCGTATTGGTGATTGTTTCGACAATGCTGTGGCTGAAAGCTTCTTCGGCAGCCTCAAACAGGAGCCAATCCACTGGCCCCGCATTACCAAACCCGCTATGCAGCACAGCAAGATGTGCTGCACTATATTTCCATGTTTTATAACAGCCATCGATTGCATTCAGTCTTGGGATACAAAAGTCCGAATCAATATGAGCTAGAAACAAAAATGCTGAAAAAAGTCGCTTAACTGGGTTGTACGGTTTTACTTGACCAGGTCATCCTTCTGATTGCACTAAACGAACCGCTTCTTTCTTAGATTCTTCTGTAAATACACGACGAGAATACGTTTCATAAAAACTCCTATCAAGTTGATAAAATATCATCAACTTGCCCGCCCTCAAAATCAGACCTTACCCAATGTAGGAAACACGAAATTACAAGACTAATATCTCTCTATTTTTCGAATGGTGTTTATTTTTATTACTGTATGTTTCTTAATTATCTTAAGCAAATTGCAAGTCGAAAATAAAGTGCTCCAGAAAAAATTTAAAAATAGTCGAAAACAAGATGTATACCTATAGATACATTGCTCTTATCGTACTTACTCTACTGAGTATTTCCGGTTGTGCTGTACAGCCGATAGTTGTTACAGATGATGAAAATAAATCCCGAATTACTCAAGATCTTGGTGTCTTAGAAAAAAATCATGATGCAATTAATGGCCCAATCTCTTTAGAAGAAGCTACTGCACGAGCGCTAAAAAATAATTTGGAATTACAAATCGAGTTAACCCAAAAAGCCTTGGCTCAGAAACAATTAAATTTGAAAAGCTATGACATGCTGCCAAAACTTGTTATCGATTTAAACTATTCCTCACGGAGCAATTATAGCGGCGCAATTAGCCGATCACTAATTACTGGAAGAAGAACTTTGGAATCATCAACATCATCTGAGAAAGATGTGTTTGCGTCGATGCTAGGGGTGACCTGGAATATCCTCGATTTTGGTGTTTCTTATTATCGGGCACAGCAAGCAGCTGATAATGTATTGATTCAAGAAGAACAAAAACGCTCCTCGATCAACCGGATAGTGCAAGAAGTACGCTCCGCATATTGGCGTGCCGTGAGTTATCAGCGACTCATTTCGCGCATGCTAGGTTTAAAAGCTGAGATTCGGGAATCGCTGAGTCAGATTGATCAAATGGATGTGGAGCAGTTGAATAATCCTAAGATCAATTTTACTTATAAGCGGGATCTGCTAGGTATCGAGCGGGAAATTGGATTGTTGCAAAGAAATTTATCGGTTGCGAAATCGCAATTGGCCGTACTGATGAGTATCAGGCCGGGTATGGATTTTTCATTGGTTATTCCAGAGAGAGGAGAATTTGCCAATAAGATCAACCTTGAAGTAGAAGAAATGGAACAAATTGCATTGGAAAGTCGCCCAGAATTGCGCGAGTTGTTTTATAAGAAACGTGCTAACGCAAAAGAAACACGGGCTGCTATTTTACAAATGCTTCCGGGTATCGAGATGAGTTCGCGGTATAACTACAACTCCAACAGTTTTCTCTTTAATGGTGATTGGTTAAGTTTAGGATCACAACTGTCATGGAATTTGATCAGCATTATTTCCATGCCGGCAAGATTGGATGAACTGGATACTAAAGAAAAGTTATTGGATGTCGAACGTTTAGCTATGAGTATGGCGGTATTGGCGCAAGTTCATGTCAGTTTGGCGCAGTTTGGTAATCTCAGTGAAGAATATCGGGTGTCCTATAATTTTTATTTGATGCAAAAGAAAATTATAGAGCAATCACGGATAGAAGCTCAGTTAGGCAAAATTAGTCGGCATATATTGATTCGAGAAGAGCTGAATACACTATTAGCGGAAGCACGTACCGACAGTATTTATTCTGATCTTGAGAACGCTTATGCAGGAATCTATGTTTCATTAGGTTTGGATCCAATTCCAGGCGATCTTGATATAAAAGATTTATCTGAGTTAACTGAAAAATTAACTAGTCACTGGCAAAGGCATTGATATTTTTAGAAACTAATTTTTCCAGCAAGTAGGTCTAAGCATCTATGGCTAAGTCAAAGAAACCGATCAATTCTATAATTAATAATGGAATCGGTGCAAAAAAAAGTTCATTAGGTATGCTGTGGCAGCTTGAACAGAGAATGATGTTTGATGGTGCCGCTATTAGCACAGCTTCAGAAGTTATCGACTCAACCCTGTTGACACAGTACGAATCTGGCATAACAAGAAATAACCTGACAGAAACCTCTTTTGTCGAAACCAATGGTCAATTAGTTACCGCTAATTTATCTGTGCAAACGGATAGTAGGAATCCATTATTTCAGAATAGTAGCTTGGAAGAATGGCTGACTGATTATACGGTTCCCACTGGCTCTATCAATGAAATTGTATTTGTCGACACCCGTGTTGAGGGTTATGAAAAAATCCTGGCTGGAATCGATAGTAATGTTCAAGTTATTTTATTGGATCAGCATCGGGATGGCATAGAGCAAATCGCAACCTATTTGTCGCAGCAACCACCCATGGATTCAATACACATTATTTCTCATGGTAGTTCGGGTTCTTTGCAGCTGGGCACCGGCACCCTCACCCACGACTCGATGACGGGGCGGTACGCCGACGAACTGGTCACCATCCAGCAGGCGTTGTCTGAACAAGCGGATCTTCTCGTCTATGGCTGCAACTTTGCCGAAGGTGATGTGGGGCAGGAGGCGGTCACCCTACTGGGTCAACTGACCGGGGCCGATGTGACAGTCGGCACAGACTCCACAGAGCTAGATGACGAGAGTGTGCCGGTCACTCCGACTACGTCAGGAGTAGTCGATCGCACGGAACTCGTCTTCGTAGACGGCAATGTTGCCGAGTACGGGTTGCTGGTGAGTCGTATTCAAGCGCAATCGGCCCACGTTGAGGTCATCGTACTCGATCCATATGCGGACGGCGTACAGGCGATCACCGCGGCACTATCCCGATACGAGCCTGGGACCGTGGATGCTGTGCATATCCTCTCCCATGGCGTTGAAGGCGGTATCCAAGTCGGAAGCACGTGGATCAATCAGTTTTCACTCCAGTGGCAAGCGGACATCATCGCCTCATGGGGGCAGGCAATGACGGCCTCCGCCGATATCATGCTCTGGGGTTGCGATGTAGCCGCCACCGCCGAGGGCCAAACCTTTGTGAACCGCTTGGCTGAAATCACCGGTGCCGATGTTGCGGCCAGCACCGATGCCACGGGGCATGCGCTAGTCGGGGGGGATTGGCAGCTGGAGTATGCAACCGCGCACATCGAAGCCCAGGAATATAGCGCCGGCGAACTGAGCGATTGGGTCGATGTCCTGGCGATCACCGCCAACGGAACGGCCACCTCATCTCAAGCGACAAGTGTCACCAGCTTGACGTGGTCGCACACGGTCGCCACCGGTTCCAACCGTGCACTCTTCGTCACGCTTGCCATAGACGGACTCGGTCCGGGTGTGAACGGGGTGACATATGGAGGAGTCGCTCTGACTCAGGTGGGTCGTACCACCGGCAATCACGCAGTCGAAATCTGGCGCCTGCTCAGCCCTGCCGCCGGTTCCGCAGATGTGGTGGTAAGCCTTGGGGGGGCGACAGACATCAAGGGCGGGGCCGTGACGTATAACGGGGTCGAACAGACCACGCCTACCGGCACCTACGCCGGTGCCAGTGGAACAGGGACGACAGCCAGTGTGGACGTGTCCAGTGCGACCGGTGGATTGGTGCTCGATATCACGAACTGGGACAACAATCCCAGCGGGTATTCAACAGGAACGGGGCAATCTGACATATGGAACCTCACTAACTCGGCCCATCGTGCGGTGTCGACGACGGAAGCCGGCGCCGCAACGGTCACGATGAGCAGCACCGTTTCTGCTTCCAATCAATGGGAAATCGGTGCCGTATCTATCAACGCCGCAGAAAACGTCTCGCCGACGCTTACGGATACAACCTTGTCTATCACGGTAGCGGAGGATGCGGGGGCGCCGAGTGGTGCCGTAGGCTCTCTCATCAGCACGTTCACCGGAGGCATCACCGATGCAGATACCGGCGCGTCGAAGGGCATTGCCATTACCGGGACCAACGAGACGAATGGGAACTGGTATTACACGATCAACGGCGGCAGCACCTGGACGGCCGTCGGATCAGTGAGCAACAGCTCGGCGCTCTTGCTGGCGGATAATGGCAGCACGCGCCTGTATTTTTCGCCGAGCGCTGATTACAACGGGACGGTCAGTAATGGGATCACGTTCCGCGCCTGGGATCAGACTAGTGACAGCGCGGGCACGAAGGTGAGTACGGCAAGCAGTGGAGGCACGACTGCCTTCTCCAGCGCCACCGATACTGTGGATGTAAGCGTGACCGCCGTCAACGATGTGCCGATCAATGTCGTTCCTGCTGCGCAGAGTACGAACGAGGATACGAACCTGGTTTTCTCCTCCGGCAATGGCAATCAAATTTCGATCACGGATCCTGACTCGAGCGGGGCCAGCTTTGAAGTCACGATCTCGGTGACCAACGGCAGTCTCACGGTGGCTGGCACGACCGGCTTGACCTTTGTGTCGGGCGATGGGACAGCCGATCCGTCCATGACCATTCGTGGCACTGTGACGAATATTAACAACGCTCTGAATGGAGTGAGTTTTGTTCCCACAAACAACTACAACGGTGGTGCGGTGCTGACCATCGCCACGACGGATTCTACGTTGGTGAATTTGAATCTCGACGTGAATCTTCAAGCACGGTACACCTTCGAGGGAAATGCCGACGATGTCGCAGCGGGGCTAGTACAGAACGGCACGCTTACCAATGGTGCATCCATTGTCACGGATGGAACGCGCGGTCAGGTGGTGAGTCTCGACGGGGCGAATGACTATGTGCAAATCAATGGGGTATTTGGAGGGCCCACTAATGTAACGCTGGTTGCCTGGGTGAAGCTTAATTCAGGGTCAGCGAATGCGGATGTACTCTCCCTTGGCGACAATGTTGTGCTCCGTCTCGATACGGCAGGAGGGGTGCGCGGCTTTATTTATAATGGCAGTACATTCGACGTTGTGTCATCGAATGTTTTTCTTGCGGGTACAGGGTGGCACCATGTGGCCTATGTCGTCGACAGCAGTGGCGGGACAAGCACGCTGTACATCGATGGAGTTCAACAAGGCTCAGTCACGCTGACCCAGCCGGTGATCTACAACCAGTCTGGTATGACGACGATCGGGGTGAACGGATGGGGGACTGGACATGAGCTTAATGGGATGGTTGATGATGCACGGATCTTTGACCGTGCGCTAACGTTAGCTGAAATTTCTGCACTCGCCTCGGACCTCAGTCTAACGGATACAGACACCGTGGTGATTACCGTAACGGCGGTCAATGATGCGCCGGTGTTGGCGGATACAGCGTTGACCCTGACCGTGGCGGAAGATGCCGGTGCTCCAAACGGGGCGGTTGGCTCATTGATCAGTACCTTCACCGGCGGCATCGCCGATGTGGACAGCGGCGCCTCGAAGGGCCTGGCGATTACGGGGACCGACGAAACAAACGGGACCTGGTACTACACGACGAATGGGGGCACGACCTGGACGACGGTCGGCGCGGTCAGCAACACCTCGGCGCTGTTGTTGGCGGATAACGGGAGTACCCGGCTGTATTTTTCCCCGAGCGCGAATTACAACGGCACGAGCAGCGTGGCTTTGACGGTACGGGCCTGGGATCAGATGAGCGGCACAGCCGGGACCAAGGTCGATGCCGGCACGAATGGCGGTACCACGGCCTTCTCCAGTGAGACGGATACCGTGGATGTGACGGTGACAGCAGTCAACGATGCGCCGAGCTCCAGCGGTAGTTCAGTGAGTGGCGTCGAGAACACACCGTTGGTGTTTACTTGGGCGCAGTTCAACGTGTCGGACGTTGATTCACCCATCGATGCGAACAGTGCCCTCCGTATTCAATCGTTACCAGCACTAGGTAGCCTGCAAGTGTCAGTGGATGGAGATTGGAAATCGGTTGCGCTGAATCAAATTATCACTAAAGCCACCATCGATTCCGGTTACCTTCGCTATGTGCCCGTGGCGAACGAGAGCGGCTATTCTGGTTACGCGACCCCTGGCATTGGCAATCAGTATAATGATTATGCGCAATTCAATTTCTCACCGGTTCAGACGACACCGATTACGATCGCCAATCCCGATGCTGAAGCCGACGCTCTTTCCGAAGGCGCGCGGCAGCAGAGTGTGGCCACGTGGACAACGAATACTGCCCCACCGTATATCGCAGGAGTAGAGAATCCGACCGTTGCCCAATTTGGCGTGGACAATGACACAACGTTTTTTGTTGAATCCGGTGGCACCTGGCTGGGAAAGATCTTGTACACCGCCTTCGACTCGGCCAACGACTATTCGCTGAATCTCAGCGTCGGTTGGGAGAACGGCCTTCCTGCGAGTCAATATCACATCGAACTCTGG
Organism: Nitrosomonas sp.; assembly: GCA_017984435.1. GTDB lineage: Bacteria > Pseudomonadota > Gammaproteobacteria > Burkholderiales > Nitrosomonadaceae > Nitrosomonas. The sequence goes on from JAGNZK010000003.1 coordinate 10,703, forward strand.
GGTGGCGGGTATGGGCTGGGCATCCTGGATCAGACGCAGGTGACCGAGGTTCAGGGCTCATTGGTACAAGCCAATTTGCAGGTGAACGGTGCCGAGCATGTGGCACAGGACGGGCAATGGATAGGGTTTTGGATGATAGGTAACAATGGAAAGACCAATTTCGATAACCTCCAATTCGTTTCCTATAATCGAAGCACGGGCATTGGGGCGACAGCTACGATGACGATCGACATCACGCCTGCCAACGACGCGCCGGTGTTGGCGGATACGGCGTTGACGCTGACTGTGGCGGAAGATGCCGGGGCACCAAGCGGAGCAGTCGGAAGTTTAGTGAGTGCCTTCACGGGTGGCATCACCGATGCGGACAGCGGCGCGTCGAAGGGCCTGGCGATTACGGGGACCGACGAAACAAACGGGACCTGGTACTACACGACAAATGGCGGCAGTACCTGGACGGCGGTCGGCGCGGTCAGCAACACCTCGGCACTGTTGCTGGCGGATAACGGGAGTACGCGTCTGTATTTTTCTCCGAGCGCGAATTACAACGGCACGAGCAGCGTGGCTTTGACGGTACGGGCCTGGGATCAAACGAGTGGGACGGCGGGCACGAAGGTGAGTACGGCAAGCAGTGGAGGCATGACCGCCTTCTCCAGCGCCATCGACATCGTGGATGTAAGCGTGACTGCCGTCAACGATGCGCCGACGGATATCATTTTTGATACGCCGATTACGCTGAATAATGGCGTAACGGACGGCTACATCGGCGTCACACAATTTAATTATGGACAACCAGCCAGCACACAACTCACCTTTGAGATCAGTTTTTCGGCAACATCCATTCCTTCTGGTTCGTTAGAACTGGTGTCCTATGCCCTTTCTTCTGGCACCAGCAATGACATCAACATCTGGATTGATCCATCCGGGGATCTGTGGTTTCGGCTCAGTTCTGGGGCTGCGACACCGCTCGGATTCGACGCAAGAGCCTTGATCGATGGCACCCAACATCAATTGTCGATCACGTGGGATGGCGCCACCGGCGATACCCGGTTTTATGCCGATGGCAGTCAGATTGGAGTAGATACGTATAGGGTTGGGAGCAGCGTTCCTTGGGCATCCGGTGCTGAGACCAGCATGCTGATGTTTGGGCAGGACCAAGATGCCGTGGGGGGGGGATTCGACAGCACCCAGATCTTTACCGGAAATATTTTCGAAGTGCGGATGTTTACGGATGTGCGCACGGCTCCTGAAATCGCCGCCAATGTGAATACCTATTTATCAAATCCCAGTGCTGATCCTAATTTGCTCGCTAATTGGCGCATGGTGAACGATGGCTCCGGCCTCATCAGCGACTTGACCGGCAATCATGATCTCACACTTTACAATGCCGCCAGCTTCAACTCGACGTTTTCTGTGGCGGAGAATGCATCGAATGGGACGCGTATCGCCTCAGCGGTCGACGTCACTGATGCCGATATTAGCGACAGCCACACCTTTAGCCTCACGAATGATGCGGGCGGGCGGTTTACAATCGACAGCAGCACGGGTGTGATTACGGTGGCCAACGGCAGTCTGTTGAATTACGAAAGTGCGACGAGCCATACCGTGACCGTGCGCGCCACGGATTCAGGGGGGCTCACCTACGACGAGACCATCACGATCAACCTGACCAATGTCAACGATGCCCCGACAGGGGCCGATGCGACGATCGCGATCAATGAAGACACATCACACACTCTGACCACGGCCAACTTCGGGTTCAGCGACGTGGATGTGGGCGATAGCCTCAGTGCGGTGAGGATCGATACGCTCCCTAGTACGGGAAGCTTGACTCTCTCCGGAGTAGCGGTGACCGCTGGACAGGTCATCACCGTCACCGATATCACGGTGGGCAACTTGGTCTTCACCCCTGTCGCTAATGCCAACGGGACGGGCTATAGCAGCTTTACCTTCTCTGTGCGGGACAGCTCCAACGCGTACGACCCGGTTCCTAACACTCTCACCATCGATGTCACGGCGGTCAACGATGCGCCGACATTCAGTGTAGGCGATGGGCAGGCTCTGACCAGCTTCGGGTCGGGATGGGAGTTTGGGAAAGAAACCGTCATCCAGCCAGATGGCAAGATCTTGGTCGGCGGCTATAGCGATAGCGGAGGCACCGACGACTTTTTCCTCGCTCGGTATAACGCCGACGGCACGTTGGATACCAGTTTCGGTGGCGGGGATGGAGTGGCGTTTGCTGGGATCGTCGGTCGAGTGGAGACCATGGTCCTCCAAGCTGACGGCAAGGTGGTGCTGTCTGGGTATACGATCACTGGCGGTTACCAAGTGTGTTTGGTGCGGTTCAATGTCGATGGCACGCTGGACACGAGTTTTGGTGGCGGCGATGGTGTCGCGTCCTCGGGGGTGTATGGCAGCGCGCAAGATGTGGCGCTTCAGACGGATGGCAAATTTCTGGTCGCGGCCGATCTGTCGAATAGCAACTTCAATCTGATGCGGTTCAATAGCGACGGATCGCTCGATACCAGCTTCGGCGGCGGCTCAGGGTACGTCAGCACAGACCTCGCCGGGAGCAACGATCGTGCTGACAGCCTCACCATCCAATCTGACGGAAAGGTGCTGCTGTCGGGGTTTGGGTTCAATGGGATCAGTTTTGATTTTGCGTTGGTTCGGTACAACACGGACGGGTCATTGGATACGAGTTTCAACGGCACAGGGAAAGTGCTGACCGATTTCGGCGCTGATAGCAGCGATATGGGCAACGAAGTGCGAATGCAGGCCGATGGGAAAATCGTTGTGGCCGGGTGGAGCGATACTGGCGGCACCAATGATTTTGCGATTGCCCGCTACAACGCCAATGGGACGCTGGACACCGGCTTCGGGACCGGCGGCAAAGTGACTATCAATCTGGGGGGCAGTGACCTAGCCGAAGGGCTTACGATCCAGGCTGATGGCAAGATTCTCGTGACGGGTACAGCGGGGATCAACGGGGGCGATATCGGTTTGGTGCGGTTCAATACGGACGGCACGCTGGACACGATGTTCGGCGGCGGGGATGGGATTATCACGTCGGATTACAGCGGCGCCAGCGATGATCGGGGCTACAGCGTGGCGGTCCAAGCCAATGGCGAGATTGTGGTGTCGGGCGCCACCAAGGTCGGCGCCCTTGGTGAGTACAACGTTGCGCTGAATCGCTATAGCAGTACCGGGTCGCTGGACACCACGCTTGATTCCATCAACACGCTGAACGGGATGCCGACCTACACCGATGGCGGGTCTCCTGTGGTGCTCGATGCCGACGTGCAGATCTTTGACGCCGAGCTGTCGGCCCTGAACAACTTTAGCGGTGCCACCCTCACTCTTGTTCGCAACGGAGGGGCCAATGCCGAGGATGTCTTCTCTGCGACTGGTACCCTTAGCCTAAGCAGCGGCAACGTGGTCGTGAGCGGCACCACCATCGGGACCTACACCAATAGCGGCGGCCAGCTGGCTCTCACATTTAATAACAGCGCGACGAATGTGCTCGTCAACTCGGCGATGCAACAAATCGTCTACAGCAACAGCAGCGACGCATCGCCGACGAGTGTGCAGATCAACTGGACCTTCAACGACGGCAATAGCGGTACGCAGGGAGCTGGCGGGGCCTTGCAGGCCACCGGCAGCGTCACTGTGAACATCATCGCGGTGAACAACGCGCCGACGATCACGAACCTCAGTGGGGACAGCCTGACATATAGCGAAGGGAACGGAGCTGTCGTGATCGAGCAGGGAGCCAATGCGCTAGTGGCGGATGTGGATTCGAGCAACCTGGATGCCGGCACGTTGACCATCTCCATTCCAACGGGCGGCGACAGCGCCGAGGATGTGCTGAGTATTAGGAATCAAGGCATTGGCGCGGGACAGATCGGCGTGAGCGGTAGCAATGTGACCTACGAAGGCGTGACCATTGGGACTGTGATCGGTGGCAGCAACGGGAACGCGCTCGTCATCACGTTGAACGGCAGCGCCACTCCTGCGGTTGTAACGGCGCTGGTTAAGAACATCACCTATGAGAACACGGATACGAGTGCTCCCACGACCGGCGCCCGCACGGTGCGCTATGTCCTCACCGATGGAGATGGCGGGATCAGTGCCAACTATGACACTATCGTTACGGTCAGCGAGGCCAATGACGGGCCGGTGAACAGCGTGCCGGGGGCGCAGAGCGTGGCCGAGGACACCGCGCTCACTCTTAGCGGAATCTCGGTTACGGATGTGGACGGCAATTTGAGCAGCGTGCAGCTGGCGGTGGGTAACGGAATCTTGAATGTTACATTGGCCGGTGGGGCGACGATCAGCGCGGGGAGCAACAGCACGAGCACCCTGACGCTCAGCGGCAACCAAGCGGATATCAATGCGACCCTCGCTACCCTAATCTATCAAGGCACTGCCGATTTCAATGGAGCCGATACGCTTACGGTCACCAGCACCGATAGCAACGCGGTAACCGACGTGGATACCGTGGCGATTACCGTGATCGCTGTCAACGATGTGCCGTTGAACACGGTGCCGGGAGAAAAAACTGCGGCAGAAAATGGTTTACTCGCACTAAATGGCATTTCAGTTAATGACGTTGATGGCAATTTGCTATCGGTGCAATTGCAAGTGACTAACGGCTCGTTGATCGTTACATTATTTGGAACAGCCAGTATCAGCAATGGTATGAATGGCAGCAACACGCTAACATTGTCAGGTTCGCAAGCGGATATTAATAGCACCTTATCTTCACTTTATTATCAAGCCAATGCGGGATTTTCTGGTTTGGAGAAATTAACGATTTCGAGTATTGATAGTAATGGTGCATTCGATATTGATTTTATTGATATTTCAATTCCATTACCTGTTCCAGTTCCACCGCCACCGCCACCGCCACCGCCACCGCCACCGCCACCGCCTGAACCTGAACCATCACCTATTTTGGTTCCACCGCCTGTGCCTGAACCAATGCTTCCGACAATTATTTCTGCGGGACCGAATTTATCCCCAGCAATTCTTCCCATATCAACCTCTGGAATGGTTGGCAACGCGCAGTTGAGTACCTCCTTACCTCAAATGGTGCCATCATTTGATTCTACTTATTTCATTGACGGGCAAACATCCGATACAGAAACTTCTTTAAGTGAACCGGCGAATCACCTTGGAATCAATCGCAGTATTTCTCAGAGTAGAGAAGCCGATAGTGCATTAATAAATAAATCTGCACGATTTGTTACTGAAAATGAGCTAAGTTTGCAGATTATTACTGAGACTGCTCTTTCCTCTCTACCTTCAAGTGAAATTGATTACACTCAAGAAAATAAAAATTATTGGATTGAAGTGACGCAATTAGATGATGAGTCTCAAAAAAACCTGAGAGATGAAGAATTAACCTTACAGATTGTTACAGTAGCAGGTTTATCAATGACAGCTCTGGCAGCTTCATGGTTGACACGTACAGGTGCTTTTTTTGTTGGCTTATTTTCTGTATTTCCAATTGTTAAGAGTATTGACCCAATGGCCATTCTGGATCAGTCAACAAATTCTGATAAACAGGAAGCTGAAGTAGAAGAAGCTTTATTAGCAAAGAAATTGGCTTTGTATGAAGAAATTTTTAATAAATCAAATCCAAAACAATAAAAGAAATGAGAAAAGCAATTATCCATACTACAACTCGAATTAGTGTAGCTTTAGTTGCTGTATTAATGAGTGTACTACTAATGGGCGAACTACTTGGTATCGTCCCTGACAAATCACAATTTTTACTTGAAGCACGTCAGTCAATTTCTCGAACAGTTGCTGTACAGTTTGCACTAGCAGCGGAACGGAACGATTTCAAGCAAATTAAAGCTGGATTGAATTTAATTAAGCAAGTTAATCCTGAGATAAAATCTGCCGCAATCCGAAGACCGGATGGCACCTACTTTGCAACGGTTGGTGATCATGAAGGAAATTGGAGTAGCGTGACGAGTCACGAAAATTCACCAGATAAGATACAAGTTTCAATCATGCAGCACAATCAAGTTTGGGGGGTCATTGAGCTAAGTTTTGTATCGGAATCCGATCTAATCGATTGGAGCGGTATAAAAAACTCATTCTGGGGCATGTTGATTTATATTGCGATTGCATGCTTTATCGGTTATTTATTTTTCTTGAGAAGAATTCTAAAACACCTTGATCCATCTAAAGTTGTTCCAGAGCGAGTAAAACGAGCATTTGATACTTTGTCAGAAGGCATTCTCATTTTAAGTGAAAATGGGCAGATTGTTTTAGCAAATAAAGCCTTCTGTGAACAAATTAACTTGCATATTACAATGCTTCTTGGTCGAGAAGCTTCTGAGTTAGACTGGAGTATGGGTTTTAAAGATCAAGCACTAGAAAACCGGACACTACCCTGGCTAACGACACTACGAAATGGGAAGAGCAGGAGTAACGAACGACTCATGTATCAATTTGGGGGTGTCAATCCACATATCTTTAATGTCAATTGCACAGAAATATTGGGTGATGATAACGTGCGTAAAGGTGTATTAGTAACGTTTGATGATATTACTGAGCTGGAATATAAAAATCTTGAACTCGAATCTATGCTCAAAATTAATGAGCAATCAATGCAAGAGATATCTCGCCAAAATAATGAATTGAAAATTCTTGCAGAGAATGATCCGATGACGCGCTGTTATAATCGTAGAGCATTTCACGCTTATGGTGACAAAATTTTTCAAGATGCTACCGGTCATCACAAGAATTTGGTTTGTATTATGCTCGATATTGATCATTTTAAATCGGTTAATGATACTTATGGGCACCAAATTGGTGATTCTGTGATTAAGTTGGTGGCCAAAATTGCCAAGGAGAATCTTCGAGAAACTGATATTGTTGGACGTTATGGCGGCGAGGAATTCTGCTTGATGTTGCCAAACATCACTAATGAAATGGCTTTGGAAATAGCAGAAAGACTTCGCCTTAGTGTTGAAAATTCACCTGATTACAAAGTAATTGGGATTAAACGCGTTACCATTAGTTTAGGCCTGGCATCAATTCAATTTGGAATTAATAACCCGAGTGAACTGATTAATCTGGCCGACAAAGCACTATATCTTGCTAAGAATAATGGACGAAATCGTGTTGTAGTATGGAATGGCGAACTCGATTCTAAGTCACAAGCCATTAGTGTGTGAGCTTGGATGAAATAACAAAAAGAAAATAAGATGTAATTAGTGCTTTTTTTGCGGAAGAAATCCGTGAGTTGTTAGGTAAACTGTTTATTATTTTTCCATAAACAGATTGCATTTTTGCAGTTAGTTTACTGACATAAGGCTCTAGTATGTATTATCAAATATTATACTTCTTTGAATTAGCTTGGTGTAAATGTGAGAAAAAACTAAGCCAGTTTAGAATATTCTTTTATATTACCCTTACATTTACCTTGGTTCTTCTCGGTTACGTGACAAACAGTCTTGCAGATTTTACAGACGAAACTGAATCTCCTTCTGCAGCTCAAATTAAAAAAACGACCATCCAGATAGCTGAAAAAAAAGAAACGAAGGATACAGTAGAGTTTCCTAACGCAAACCATCTTCATGGTATGTATTCAGATGATAGCAGAGTCAATATTGAATTCATTGAATCAGCCTCAAAAGTGGAGATCAGGGGGCTAGTCAAGCCAATTCGAGAATTAACACTATCGAGTAACAGAATCGCTAGAATATCTGAAATTAATTTCAAGGAAGGAGATTCTTTCAAACAAGGTGAAAGGCTTGTTCGATTTAATTGCCTTCAACAAAGAGCAGAGGAGAGAGCGGCGGAAGCAGAAGCTTTGGCTAGAGAAGCGGTTTTTAAGAATAATCAAGATTTATCAAAATTCAATGCGGTGGGCTCCCTTGAGCTTGAGCTTTCCAAATCTCAATATGAAAAAGCGAGGGCGGATCTCAATGTGTTAACGGTTCGGAATTGGGATTGTGTGATCAAAGCACCATGGAATGGACGCGTGACTGAAGTTAAAGCACATACGCTTGAAGTGGTTGAGCCTGGTCGTGAAATTATGAAAATTTTGGATGATAGTAGCCTTGAAATTGAAATGATTGTTCCATCAAAGTGGCTTGCTTGGTTACAGCCAGGAATGAATTTCCCAATTATCATTGATGAAACAGGTAAAAGTTATGAAAGCTATATCTCCCGAATAGGTGCTCGTGTTGATCCCGTTTCACAGACACTACGGATTTTTGCAAGTTTTAAGAATAATGTGCCGGATGTATTAGCAGGTATGAGTGGAAAAGCTGTTCTCAACTTTCCTCATTAGGCCATGGTAGATAAGCCACAAGGTGAATCTAATCAAACTTTATCAACATTGCTGCAACTCGAATCTGATGCGCGTAGTTCTGTTGATTCGTTATCACTTCACTACTTTATCGTTAATGAGACCCGGCGACTTATCCATTACCGGTATGCCGTTCTTTTCAAGGCATCTGGATCCAAGAATAGCCATTTTGAAGCCATAAGAGCCTCTGGCAGTAACTTAATTGATCGCACAACACCAAAAATTCATTGGATGGAGCAGGTCATTCATTATCTGAGTGAAAGAAATAATAAGGAACAACTCGTGAAAGTTGTTCCTGAACAACTTTCTGCAGAGCTTCAACAGGATTGGAAAGATCTATCCTTGCCATATTCTGTATGGGTGTCTTTACGATTACCATGTGGTTCTGTTATTGGCTCATTGTGGCTTGAGAGAGAGGTGACATGGAATGATGACGAGCTTTTCTTGCTCAAGCGATTAGCTGATACTTACGCGCATGCTTGGGGGTACTTCGACAATCTGCAGCAGCGTTTCAAGTCATGGTTTCTGTCACAAAAAATATTGTGGGGAATAATGCTATTTCTGATATTGGCGCTATTGGTTATCCCAGTTCAGAACAGTACATTAGGACCGGTGAAGATTGTAGCCAAAGATCCCTTAGTCATCAGTGCACCTATTGATGGTGTAATTGCATCAATTTCGGTTGAACCCAATGAAATGGTCACTCGTGGGCAGCTACTGCTGAGTTATGAAGATACAAATTATCGAAATGAATATGCTATTACAGAACAATCGCTGGTTGTTGCGCAAGCCGAACTGAAGAAAGCGACACAAGGGGCTTTTGAAGATCCACGAAATAATGCAGAAATAGCGTTGCTTAAAGCAAAAGTTGATTTAGCGATTATCAAAAGAAACTTTGCTAAAGAAATGCTGGATCACGTGAATATCATTGCAGAGAAAGATGGCTTATTGCTTTTTAACGACAAAGCAGAATTAATCGGTCGTCCGATTTCTACCGGTGAGAGATTAATGGAAGTCGCCGAAATCGATAAAGTGATGTTACTGATTTACTTGCCGGTTGAAAACAATATTGATTTTCGACCGGGTGCCCCAGTAAAAGTTTTTCTGGATGTTAATCCTTTGCACTCAATTGATGCGATAGTAACGTATGCAAGTTATCGTGCAGAAATCACTCCTGGAGAAATGTTGGCTTATCGCGTAGAGGCCGCAACAATTGAAGAGCTGAGTAATTTAAGAATCGGATGGCAAGGAACTGCAAAAATCTACGGCGAGAATGTCAGTTTGTTTTTTTATCTTTTTAAACGCCCGTTGTCTTCAGTACGTCAATATTTAGGCTTCTAATAAATGTTTCCAGACGGTGCCCTGGAATTACCTAAATTACGCGAGGATATCCAAATATCCATCGCATCGAATAGCCATGATGGATCCAGGAATTGGACTATTTATGATCCGATAAATAATCGCTTTTATCGGGTTGGTGCGCTTGTATATCACATGTTGAGTAATTGGGTGTTGGGAAATAGCCAAGATTTAATTTATCACATCGAATCCCAAACTACATTTTCTCCTACTCAACAAGATGTATCTGAATTAATCAGTTTTTTGCATACAAATCAATTAACGATTCAATCTTGCTCGCAACCATTTGATTTCTATTTAAGGCAACATCTGGCGTCACATAAGAATCTCTTGCAAAGAATCTTGATTCATTATCTTTTTTTTCGAATACCGCTATTTAAACCAGATGCTTTTCTTAATCGCACATATCCTTTCATCAAGAAATTTTATTCAAAAGCATTCATCTATTTTGCTTTATTAGTTGCATTATCAGGTGTTTATTTTGTTTCAAGGCAATGGGATATATTTGTTAACACATTTTTGTATTTTTTCACTCTTACGGGTGCATTGGTATATCTACTAGCATTGATAGGAACAAAGATTATTCATGAGTTAGGGCATGCGTACATGGCAAAACACTATAGGTGCCGGGTTCCAAGCATAGGGATAGCGTTTATGGTCATGATTCCGATGTTGTATAGCGATATGTCCGATACGTGGCGGCTTAATGATAAAAAGCAAAGAATACATGTGGCAGCTGCTGGAATCATCAATGAGTTAATACTTGCAGGTATATGCTTATTTGCATGGTCAATTTTACCTGATGGCATGCTGCGGAGCGTTTGTTTTATAGTTGCAACGACCAGTATTATTAGTAGCTTGGCAATTAATCTAACGCCGTTCATGCGTTTTGATGGCTATTACATGCTGTCTGATTGGTGGGGTATCGAAAATCTACAGCAGCGTTCATTTCTCCTGGCGCAATGGAAGTTACGCCAGTTGTTGTTTGGTGGAATCGAAGAAAAACCCGAGCATTTTTCTCCTGACATGGAATTTAAGCTCATATGTTATGCATGGGCTACCTGGTTTTATCGGTTTCTTCTGTATTTAGGTATTGCCGTACTGGTTTATGATTTCTTTTTTAAGTTACTAGGGTTGATTCTTTTTATAGTTGAAATATTTTATTTTATTGTGATGCCTGTTTGTAGGGAATTGAAACGATGGTGGTTATTGAAAAATAAAATTCAGAACAATGTTCGAGTAAAGCTATGGTTTTCTACATTGATCATTATGATCGTGTTGTTGTTTCCTTGGAATTCCCAAATCTATTTGCCTGGTATATTAACATCAGCAAATTATGCTTCAATTTACTCACCGGAGCCGGCTCAGATTATTTCAATCGACATTGAGCGTGGACAAAAGGTCGAGAAAAATCAAGTATTAATGGTGTTGCGGTCACCATTAATCGAGAGTGAGATTAAATTAACGCAGAAACAACTCGCATTACTTAAGCTCAGAGCTGCAAGAGCAGTAGCAAATCATCAAGATCAAGATGATTTACAGGTAATCTTGGAACAGATCGTATTGGAATCTGGCAAATTGGAAGGCCTTGAGAAGCGGCAAGCCAGACTAGTCTTGCGGGCTCCTTTCTCTGGGGTAGTATCAGAGATGGATCCTACTTTAAGAGCACAACAATGGCTAAGTAATGCGACACCAGTTTTTTTTGTTAATGATTCTGAAATAGCTGAAATGAAAGGTATAGTTTCGGTCGGTGAGTTAAGCAGAATTGGAATTGGTCAAGCAGCAATATTTTATCCTGAGGATCCACAAATGCCGAAAGTAACTGCGACTATCAGCAGGATTGATTGGGGTAATATTAAGAATCTAGATTTGACTTACCTTTCCTCTCGGTATGGTGGTGAAGTTGCTGTGAAAGTTCATAAAAATGGTAAAGCTATTCCCGAGAATGCAGCTTATGCAATCAAGTTGGATAATATTTCATCGGCTGTGCCAAGCCGAGAGATTAGAGGTAATATATGCGTTGAGGGTCAATCAGTTTTCTTGATTGAAAGGCTGTACGAGCTTGTATTGTCACTCATTATAAGAGAAAGTGGATTTTAATCTCTTCCGGGTTTAATTCCTCTATCGGTGGCTGGTGCTGGAACCAGGTTTCGCCGCAGAACAATTGCCAGTAGGGGTTTTCTACCCATCCCCACACCACTGCTTCGTCAGACAGCGCAAAAGTGTGTTGTAGGTACAGCAGTCCAGCCACCAAGCGGGGTCTGGTCGCAGGACGACCGCGATGTGATGAAAAAAACCGACCCAACCGTGCTCGAACACTGATCAGTCAATGTGCTGCGCCAGTTGCACCAAGGGATGATTCAGGTTGACCAGCTCATCCAACCGTTGGCGAAATAAGTCATTGCTCTCTGGCGTGCGCGGTTTTGGTCCCATGTAACTCTCGCTAAACTTGCAGGAAATTGCTGCAAATTTACCAAAAACTGGTGAATTTAATCGCTCAAATCTATCAACTCATTACATAAAATCATATTGTTATGGATTATTCAGAGCGAACTACCTATATTACTTATACAAAATATTAACTGAGTATAAGGACAAGTTTACCTATTGGATGATTTTGTTCAAGAAAGCGCTGTGCTGTTGCAGCTTCGGCTAAATCAAAGGTACATGCGATTTCAATTGCCAGTTTTTTTTCATCAAATAATGTGGCGCATTGCCGCAATATGTCGGCTTGATGTAATTTTGCGTTTTCCAATTCCATCAGAACTGGCGTTAGCATCATTTCAAAGCCGAATCGTATATTACGCATTCGTGCCTCATTCCAATTAGTATCAGATACAGGTTGTAGGATCGTTACTACATCACCATAAGGTTTGACACAGCTCAAGCAGCTTTGTAATACATCCGCGCCTACAGTATCAAACGCGATATCTACGCCTTCTCCATCGGTGCATTGCAATACTTCCGCGACGATATTCTGTGTTGGATAATGGATGACTTTATCGGTACCCAAGTGCTTCACAAAGTTTGCCTTTTCTTCGCTGCTCACCGTTGTTATCACTTTGGCACCTGTCAGCTTTGCCAATTGAATGGCCGCATGACCGACACCGCCCGCACCTGCGTGAATCAGTATTGTCTGGTTGTTAGTCATACGCGCTCGATCATACAAAGCCTCCCACGCAGTGATAAAAACCAGCGGTACTGCAGCAGCTTGTGCAAATGATAAAGACCGTGGTTTCAGTGCTAGTAAGCTTGCATCTACCAGTGCATATTCGGCGTAAGTACCTTGACGGTTATTAAAACCCGGTTGTGAGAAATAAACCTCATCTCCAGGCTCGAAATTCTCCACATGACGGCCGACAGCTTCCACAATCCCGGCACCATCACAACCGGGGATCACGGGAAAGGAGACAGGGAAACGCTCGGGTGCATTTCGAATTTTACTGTCTATCGGATTGATACCGATGGCTTTGATACCTACTAAAACCTGATTATCGCCGCATTCATCAGGAATTCTGATATCTCCATATTGCAAAACACTGGTAGATCCACCTTTTTCAAAATATATCGCTTTCATCGGTAATTCTCACATATTCTGAGTTTTAGAGCATATAAAATTTGAATAATATTTTCTTCGTATAAAGAAATCATTATCATGATCGATGACAGACTATCTAAGTGTTTTGTCAAATACATCAAGTAATTACTTTGAAATTTGTTACCAAAATTATAAAACAACAGGGTATGGCATGACTCAAAGTGATGAATGATATGGAAGGAAAGCTTGAATCATCGCTGCTCTAAAACCGATTGCTCGCAATCGATTCTTTTATATTCCATCCTCTATTTTTTAATGTTATCCTTGAATCAGAATAAGTGCTTCTGCTTATTCAAGGATCATATCCTATATCTTAGAAGATCTGGATGTACAGCTTATCTTCTAGAAACATATTTTTCTCTGTGGAGTTAAAATTTAATTCCCCATAAGGTGTTAATTAGGTGTATGGTTTGTAACTAATTGAGTTTCAACAAATAATGTTTGATATTATTAATAAGGAGATTATTAATGAAGTATTCACTTTTTGCTGTTGTACTTATAACCCTAATGTTGACCGGATGTAAAGGTGAGGGAAAACCAGGTCAGTATCCTCCAAGTCTTTATAAAGAGAGGGATGGTTTATTATCTGATAGCGAACTCGAAAAAAATAAACAAGAGAGCGCGGGGCAAGAAAGCAAATAAAGTAATCTCGCTGTTGATTCTTCAGTACTATATAGGGAGAAATCAAATAGTAAAGATTAGCAACGACTGATCAAAAAATAAATGATTGGTTTTTCTGTTTGCTCAATGATAGCTATTACGAGCATATGAAGTCGACCCTAGTGTAGTACTAGGGTCGTAATTTTTTGTAATTTGGCATTTAAGAGAAATTTCCTTAACCATAGTTCTAGCTACCAGTAGTCATTACATCATCACGGAGATGACAAAACGAAATTCAATTTCCTTCAGGTGCAGATCAAAAAGTGTGATTAGGCATGCTGAGCTTCCCCCGAGAAATAGTCTTCCAAGGGTGACGTACAATTAACGTTACATATGTGAGGAAGACGATGAAGAAGATACCGAAGCAGGAATACACGGCCGAATTCAAGGAACAATCGGTCAAGCAAGTGGAGATGGGGAAGTCGATTGGTTTGGTAGCAAAGGAACTGGGGCTGGTAGAACAAACGCTGCACAACTGGGTGAAGATGGCATCGGCAGGCAAACTTAACGGTACGGGTACCAAGGTTGTCACACCGGAACAAATGGATCTATAGCGGTTATCGGTCGTGGAAGCGTGGTGGCAAGCCGTATCGTAAGCGCCTCACGGACACTCAAATGCTGACGCTAATCCAAGCTATTCATACCGAACTCAAGCGGTGGTCCGAGAATGGTCAGAGAATTACGTGACCGTGGGTTTCCAGCTTCCAAAAAGCGGGTTGAGCGTCTGATGCGAGAGAACGGCATTCGTGCAAGGCACAAGCGGTGCTACAAGGTAACGACGGACACCAAGCACAATCTGCCGATTGCACCGAATCTGCTGGATCGGAATTTCAACCCAGCCGCGCCTAATCAAGTCTGGACATCCGATACACCTACCTCAAGACAGATGAGGGCTGGCTATATTTGGCTATCGTGCTTGATCTGTTTAATCGTGAAGTGGTTTGGCTGGTCGCTGAAACCGCGCATGACCGCAGACATCGTCACAGATGCACTAACGATGGCATGGTTTCGCAAAAAAACTGCGCCAGGATTGATGCATCACTTAGATCGGGGTAGCCAATATGCTAGCAAAGAATTTCAGAGAGAACTCAAAAAATACAGCATGATCTGCTCGATGAGCCGTAAAGGCAATTGTTGGGATAATGTCCCAACCGAAAGTTGGTCCAACAGCTTCAAGAACGAGCGAGTGCATGGACTGCGTTATGAAACACACGCAGAGATGACTGCCATGAGCTTCGAGTACATCGAGGTACTCTACAACCGAAAACGGCAGCACTCAACGTTAGGCTATAAATCACCAATGCAGTTTCTAAATAACTGGCTGATCACTCAACAAAAGGAAAAGCTGATAGCATAAAACTGTTTACCCATTGGAAGACGAAAAACAGGGGAAACCTCAATTTGGCAAAGGCCGACAAAAAAACTCTCTTTGCTTTGTATCCGAATAAATCTATATTTCATATGGTTATGAAAATTTCTTGATGTATCCATAAGGATAATTTATTGAGTACACCACGGTTTATAGTAAACTCTCAATTCACTTGTTAAAATTATTAACCTTTTACAAAATAAATCTGATTACATTATTAACTTAGGATCGTTCATGAATACCGAAGATTTTCGCCCAGAAAAAGAAGTCAAAATATTTTATCCACCGCAGCGCGTTTTAATGGGGCCAGGGCCGTCGGATACCCATCCGCGTGTGCTGAATGCCATGGCACGTCCCACATTAGGTCATCTTGATCCTGTTTTTACCGAGATGATGGAAGAAATAAAAGGTTTAATGCGCTATGCGTTTCAAACCAAGAATCGTATGACTTTCCCGGTTTCTGGACCTGGATCTGTAGGTATGGAAATGTGCTTTGTTAATATGATTGTGCCTGGCGATAAAGTTATTGTATGCCGCAATGGGGTTTTTGGCGGACGTATGATTGAAAACGTTGAGCGTCATGGTGGTGTCGCGATCGTAGTGGATGACAAGTGGGGTGAGCCGGTTGATCCGCAGAAAGTTGAAGATGCGCTTAAGAAGAATCCCGGTACTAAGATTGTCGCGTTTGTTCATGCCGAAACCTCGACGGGTGCTTCATCAGATGCCAAAACATTGTGTGAAATTGCGCGTAAATATGACTGTTTAACAATCGTAGATACGGTCACCTCTCTGGCTGGTACTCCGATTAAAGTGGACGAATGGGGAATCGATGCGATTTATTCCGGAAGTCAGAAATGTTTGTCTTGTCCACCTGGTTTGTCTCCGGTTAGTTTTTCCGAGCGTGTAACGGATTTGGTTAAAAATCGTAAGGAAAAAGTGCATAGCTGGTTTATGGATATCAGTTTGTTGCTGAATTACTGGGGATCGTCGACTCGTACTTATCATCACACGGCGCCCACCAATGCGCTCTATGCGCTGCATGAATCGCTATTGATGATAGCCGAAGAAGGACTGGAACATTCCTGGGCACGCCATCAGCGTAATCATCAAGCGTTGAAAGCTGGATTTACTACGCTGGGCATGAGTTATGTGGTGAAAGAAGAATATCGCCTGCCGCAACTGAACTCCGTTTTTGTACCTGCTGGTGTCGATGAAAAAGAAGTTCGTCGTCGTCTGCTAGATGACTATAACCTTGAGATCGGTGCCGGTTTAGGAGATTTCGCCGGGAAGGTCTGGCGTTTTGGCTTGATGGGTACATCAAGCAGAGTAGAGAATGTGATGTTTTGCCTAAATGCACTTGAAAGCGTTTTGTCTGATATGAGTATGAAGGTTGAGCGCGGCGCTGCTGCATCAGCGGCACATCAAAATTACGCCGCTAATCCCATGTTTTAAGGTTTCTTCAGGATTAATAGCAATTTAGTCATGCCACTTCCTTGTCGTGAATGATGAGAAAGTGGCACATGTTTTTTTATTGACCTGTCACGGATAATCCGGTCATTATGGGTTTGGATTTTCCCCTATCAGCGATAGCGGCACCATTGCTATCATTTGTCATCGCTTTTTTCTCAATTCGATGGTTGATAAAGAGCAAAACCGATTGGGTGCTGGATCATCCTAATTCACGTTCGCTGCATTCTGTACCTCTTCCCCGCATTGGTGGTTTAGGCTTATTACTGGGAGTGATCACTACATGGTTGTTTTTCTCAGTAGCAATACCTATTGCGATTTGGATAGGCATTGTCCTGTTAGTCGTCATATCATTTATTGATGATATTGAGAATTTGCCGGTTTGGTGCCGATTGCTGATGCACAGTATTGCTGCGGTAGTGTTCTCCGTTGTTCTTGTGCCGGATATTTACGGTTGGGCAATTGTATTGTGTGTCATTGTTGCGGTTATATGGATGTCCAATCTATATAACTTCATGGATGGTTCGGATGGTTTGGCGGGTGGCATGACAGTGATCGGATTTGGATACTATGGTTTATCCGCATACTTGGCAGAACATTATGATTTTGCTGTAATCAATTTTTCAGTAGCTGCCGCAGCATTGGCTTTCTTGCTGTACAATTTTTATCCGGCACGCATTTTTCTGGGAGATGCCGGTGCTGTTCCATTGGGATTCCTGGCAGTTACATTGGGAATACTCGGATGGATTGATAATTTATGGTCAATATGGTTACCGCTGCTGGTATTTTCACCTTTTATCGTGGATGCGACAGTAACACTGATAAAACGATTGTTGCACGGCAAGAATATCTGGCACGCACATCGCGAACACTACTATCAACGCATGGTACAGAGCGGTTTCGGTCATCGTAACACCGCGCTATCCAGCTATATATTGATGCTGGCTGTGGGGGGGAGCGCTGTATGGGCAAATAAACAGGATGCGGCAATGCAATGTTGGGTGGCAGCTGTTTGGGGTAGTATTTATTTGATATTAATGTTTATTTCTGACTGGAATCAGAAATATTATTCTAACCGAGGATAGCATGTTTGTAAGCAAATTTGGATCTCGTACATTTATTGCTTTCACTCATGATTTTGTTGCAGTTGCTGTAGCATGGTGGCTTGCCTATTTATTTTGCTTTAATTTTTCCCCTCCACCTCCTGCATTGGAATTATTATCGATAATTTTGCCGTGGATTGTGCTTATTCAAACTAGCTTTTTCTTATGGTTAGGGCTGTATCGGGGAGTATGGCGTTACGCCAGTTTACCCGATGTAAAAAGAATTTCAGTTGCAGTTATCACCGGTACAGTTACTGTATTATTGGTATTGTGGCTGCTTGGCCTGCTAGCGGATATTCCCGGCTCAGTCATCATGTTGGCGCCATTGCTGTTGTTATTGATTATGGGTGGCAGCCGTTTGATTTATCGTGCATGGAAAGAACACCGCTTGTATAGTCTGGAGAGCTATGAGGCAAAGCTGGTTTTGATCATCGGTGCGGGCAGCACGGCGATGAATTTAGTGAAGGAACTAACCAGAAGCCGTGAGTGGCATGTTGTGGGAATGCTGGATGATAATCCCAAAAAGCTGGGTACCCGTTTGCAAGGTGTGCGTGTGTTAGGTGTGATCAATGAATTACCGCAATGGGTACAAAAGTTGAATGTGGGGCATGTCATTATTGCGATACCTTCTGTACCTCATCGGATACACCGCTATACGCTGGAGATGTGTTCGGAAATCGGTGTGAAGGCGATGACCGTGCCATCTTACAAGGATTTGATCAGCGGTAAAACAACCGTGTCTAAGATTCGAGAGATAGAGTTGGATGACCTGCTGGGCAGAGCGCCTGTCGTTTTGGATAATGACGGCCTACATGATTTGCTAACGGAGAAAGTTGTCCTGGTAACCGGAGCGGGGGGGTCGATCGGCTCGGAATTATGTCGGCAGTTGATTGCCTTTGATCCTGGTCGTATTGTATTTCTTGAATTGAATGAACTTGCACTGTATAGCATTCAGGAAGAACTCTCGTTGCGTTTTCCTGAAAGTAAGATGTCTTTTGTCATTGGCGATATCAAAGATCATGCGCGGATAACACAAATATTCACTCAGTTCCAGCCTTCTGTAGTTTTTCATGCCGCCGCCTATAAACATGTACCGCTGATGGAACAGGAAAATGCATGCCAGGCTTTATTGAATAATGTTTTGGGTACTTATGTTGTAGCTCAAGTGGCGATAAGTTTTGGGGTGAAGAAGTTTGTGCTGATTTCAACGGATAAAGCGGTCAATCCGGTGAGTATTATGGGAGCGAGCAAACGATTGGCTGAGATGGTGTGCCAAGCTTTGCAGCAATCCATTTCAGAAAATGCAAAAACTGATCAAGCCATTCAATTGCATCCAACCTGTTTTGTGATGGTACGTTTTGGCAATGTGCTGGGAAGTACGGGTAGTGTCATTCCAAAATTTCGTGAACAGATTGCTAAAGGTGGTCCGATTACAATTACCCACCCAGAAATGACGCGCTATTTCATGTCTATCCCGGAGGCCGCGCAATTGGTTTTACAAGCTGGGCTGATGGGAGGTACAAAAGGGGGCGGGGAAATATTCGTACTGGATATGGGCGACCCGGTTAAGATTGTCGATCTTGCCAATGACCTGATCCATTTGTCGGGGTTGGGGGAAGAGGATATCCGTATTGTATTTAACGGGTTACGGCCTGGAGAAAAGTTGCACGAAGAATTGCTGGCGACCAGTGAAAATACTTTACCGACACCGCATGAAAAATTACGTATTGCGCAAGCGCGTCAGGTTGATGAGTACTGGTTATCTGATTTGATTACGTGGTTAAGTAAAGTCACTGTATTGAGTGATCAGGAAGTTCGAGATCAACTTGCAAAATGGGTGCCTGAATATACCAATAAGGGGCACTAATTGTACATTCGTCTGGGGATTGTTATATGCGAGGCGTAGATAATAAGAAGTTGATTTGGAGTGCATTGTATTAAATTAACAGACGGATATAATAGGATTTTCAAGTGAGCAGGAGTCTAGTTATGGTTAAATTAATTGATGTAACCGGGATTGGTCCCGTTGCAGCCAAGCTGTTATCCGAACACAAGATTAAGACGGTCGAGGCGCTGGCGTCAATCAGTCTGGCAGAATTGCAGAAAATACCGGGGTTTAGTGGCGATATACGTGCGTGCGCAGTCAAGAAAGCGGCAGCAGATTGCCTGCAAGGTAAAGTGACCAGTAAAGTAGTCAATCAATTGGCTGTTCCTGTCCGTAATCCACAAATAACCGCCAGTAAAGTTGTGAATCAAAAATCGACTGTAAAGGCGGCTGTAATCGATCCA
This sequence comes from Nitrosomonas sp., assembly GCA_017984435.1. Lineage (GTDB taxonomy): Bacteria > Pseudomonadota > Gammaproteobacteria > Burkholderiales > Nitrosomonadaceae > Nitrosomonas. Next base: position 30,880 of record JAGNZK010000003.1, read on the forward strand.
GCTATAAATCAGGTTGGGGCCGATGAAAGTAAGAAGAAAGAAAAAATAAAAGATAAAGATAAGAAAAATAAAGATAAAGGTAAAAATAAGAAAAAGGGCAACAAGAAGAAAAGAAAAGAGAAAAAGAAGTCATAAATGAAATGTTCAGGCAAACGGAAACTGTGTCGGCATTCTTATAATTCTTTGGGTCGGATCAGGTATTGCAGATGTGCATGACGGGGTTTTGCAACGATGGCAGTACGGCCATAATCAAGTACAGCAACTGCGGCAGTCGTCAACAACTTACCATTACTGTCAATGGGGGGCGGATCTCTGGATAAATAGCAAAGTAATTGGTCAAGACAGGGATTATGGCCAATGATCAGGAGCGTATGTGTATTTTTGCTATGCTGATTGATAATAAAGATCAGGTTATCCAATGATGCATTATAGATTCCTGTTTCAAAAAATATATTATGCTGAGGTATGCTTAGTTTCTGTGCTATCAACTGGCAAGTTTGTTTTGTCCGTAGCGCCGGTGAACAAACGATTCGATCAATGCGATATTGATTGTGCTTCAGCCACTCCCCCATCTGCTTCGCAGCTTTTCTTCCACGTGCTGTCAGGGGGCGATCGAAATCCGATTTATTTTCTACAGACCAATCTGATTTAGCATGACGCATGATGATCAACTGATGTTTCTGCATAAATCTTGTGATAAAACTTATTCATCACTTTATATATTATCATTCTTATGACACCAAACATGGACGAATCCTACGCCGCTGTCGATTTAGGCTCAAACAGTTTTCACATGATTGTTGCCAATTGGGTGGACGGTCATCTGCAGATCATCGATCGTATGAAAGAGATGGTCAGACTGGCTTCAGGGCTGAATGACAAGCAGGAGCTGTCGAAGGAATCCATGCAACAAGCGCTGGAATGTTTGCAGCGATTCGGTCAACGTATTAAGGAAATCCCTCGTGTGAATGTGCGTGCTGTCGGTACCAATACGTTGCGTCAGGCGAGAAATGGCGGGGTGTTCTTGTCACAGGCGCACCATGCGCTGGGTCATCCGATAGAAATCATCGCCGGGCGCGAAGAGGCAAGACTTATTTACTCCGGCGTGGCACACAGTTTATACGATGAAGCCAATAAACGCTTGGTTATTGATATTGGCGGCGGTAGTACGGAGTTAATTATCGGCCGTGGTTTTGACACTTACTATACCGAAAGCCTGTATATGGGGTGTGTCAATATGGGGCAGCGTTTTTTCGAGGACGGCAAGATAAAAGCCAAGAAAATGCGCAAGGCAGTATTGTTTGCGATGCAGGAATTGGAATCGCTTGAAACAACGTATAAGAAAATGGGTTGGGACCATGCATTGGGATCTTCCGGCACTATTATGACCATACGGGATGTGGTGCAAGCGCAAGGTTGGTGTGATTCCGGCATCACCGCTTCAGCATTGACGCAATTATTGGAAGCACTGACTGCTATCGGCGATAGTGCGTTGCTCAACTTTGCGGGTTTATCCGAGCGGAGAAAACCTGTATTTGCTAGTGGTGTGGCCATATTGTATGGTGTTTTTGAAGCCCTCAATCTGGAAAGGATGGATGTATCCGAAGGCGCATTACGCGAAGGTCTGTTATATGACCTGATTGGCCGGGTGCATGATGAGGATATCAGAGACAAGACCATCATGGCGGTAGTGCAAAGATACAGTGTCGATATGGAGCAGGCAAACCGGGTCAAGGATACGGCGGAAAACTTTTTTCATCAGATAAAAAGAAATTGGGAACTGGATGAGAAAATGGATTTGAAATTGCTGTCGTGGGGCGCTTTAATTCACGAAATCGGCTTATCGGTTGCGCATAACCAATATCACCGGCATGGTGCTTATTTGACTGCCAATTCCGATCTGGCAGGGTTTTCTCGTCAGGAGCAAATCAATTTGGCGATGCTGGTTCGAAGCCATCGCCGCAAATTTCCATTGGAAGAATTCGAGTCAATTGCCTATTCAGTGAAGGGGTCTGTTACTAGACTTTGTGTTTTGTTAAGACTGGCAGTCGTGCTGCACAGAAGCCGATCCAATAGCAGTTTGCCGGAAATGCGGATCAGCGTGAACAAGAATAGAGTTGATCTGGATTTTCCGCCAGGCTGGTTGGATAAGCACCCTTTAACATTCGTTGATCTCAGTACTGAACAAGGTTTTCTGCAGGCTGCGGATATTAAATTGCTATTTACATGAACATGAAGCGCTGAATCCGGAAGAATTAAGATGCGCTATTGATTTGAGTACCCTTTAACTTGTTTGGGTCAATAGAACCGGGAGTTTTACTAGGATCTGTGATACTTCAAAAATAGGTACTCAAGAGCAATCGACTGCAATCACGGTGGTAAATTATATGCACTGTTACATAAAATATTCTTAAGACAGATCGCAATAATGTTCCAGCAGAAGTTGTTGCGCCGAACGCGGTTTAGAGGTGCCGGGCTTCAGGCGCTTATATGAACCATCGCTTTGCAGTAACCAGGCTTGCGTGTTATCTGAAAGATAGCTTAACAATCCATGATCGATGACGGTGTCACTGGTGCGTTTTTCTTCAATAGGGAAACACACTTCGACCCGGTGATGTAAATTCCGTGTCATCCAATCCGCGCTGGAACAAAATACCAACTCTTCACCGCCGTTATGGAAATAATAAACACGGGTATGTTCCAGAAAACGGCCAACAATGGAACGTACACTGATATTCTCCGAAACATCCTTAATTCCCGGGCGTAGGCAGCATATGCCACGAATGATCAGGTCGATTTTGACACCGGCCTGTGAAGCCTTATACAGCGCGGCGATGATCTCCGGATCAACCAGCGCGTTCATCTTGGCGATAATCCAGGCTTTTTTTCCTTCATTCGCAGCACTGATTTCTTTTTCGATATAGTTGAGTATGCCTTTATGCAGCGTGAAAGGGGATTGCAGCAGTTTTTTCAATTTTCCTGCGCGACCCAAGCCGGTCAGTTGATGAAACAGTTTGTTAACATCCTCGCCGATTGCCTTATCACAGCTCAGTAAACCATAATCTGTATATAAACGCGCAGTTCGTGCGTGGTAATTGCCAGTTCCCAGATGCACATAGCGGCGTAAGGTGCGGCCTTCTCGTCTGACCACCAGGATCATTTTGGCGTGGGTTTTATAATTGACCACGCCATATACTACATGTGCTCCAGCTTGCTGTAATTCACTGGCCAGTTCGATATTGGCTTCTTCATCGAATCTTGCCCGTAATTCAATCACCACGGTGACTTCCTTGCCGGCACGCGCTGCGATTTTTAATATTTCGACGACTGCGGAATCAACGCCAGTGCGATAAAGCGTCTGTTTGATGGATAACACATCAGGGTCGGCTGCTGCCTGGCGCAGAAAATCGATAACGGGTGCAAACGATTGAAACGGGTGATATAACAGGATGTCGCCATTATGCAGCGCATCAAAAATATTGGTGTTTTTGAGCAAGCGCTTGGGTATGTCAGGCGTGAATCCGGCAAATTTCAGTTCCGGGCGATCGACCAGGTCACAGATGGCGAGTAGGCGCCCCAGATTGACAGGGCCTGCTACCTGGTACAGATCATTTTGCTGTAATCCAAATTTTTGTAACAGAAACCGGCTCAAACTGTCCGGACAATTGTCTGCAACTTCCAGGCGCACGGCATCGCTGAATCTGCGCGAAGGCAGTTCGCCTTCCAGGGCACGTAACAGATCATCAATTTCTTCATCGTCAATTAACAAGTCACTATCGCGTGTGACTTTGAATTGATAACAACCGATCACATTCATGCCGGGAAACAGATCGCCCACATGTGCATGGATAATGGATGAAAGCATGACAAAATCATGATTGCCATCACTATATTTTGCGGGAATCTGGATGATTCTGGGTAATGAACGGGGCGCCTGTACGATGGCCAATCCTGAGTCTCGCCCAAAAGCGTCTTTTCCGTCCAGTGATATGATGAAATACAGGTTTTTGTTCAACACCCTGGGAAAGGGGTGGACCGGATCCAGGCCAATCGGACTCAGGACTGGTAATACTTCATCCTTAAAGTAGCGATGTATCCAGCGGCTGGATTGAAGTTTCCATTGCGAGCGGCGCAGTAATCTTATTTTATCCTTGGTCAGCGCGGGTATGATCATGTCATTCCAGACACTGTATTGTTCCTCGACAAACTGATGGGCTGTTTCACTGACACGCGACAGTACTTCCGCCGGAGACAAATTGTCCGCTCCTGTTTGTATCGAACTGTACTTGACTTGCTGCTTCAAACCGGCCACGCGTATTTCAAAGAACTCATCCAGGTTGGTGCTGGCAATGCACAAAAAACGTAATCTTTCCAGCAACGGCAAGCTTTCATCTTTTGCTTGTTCAATGACACGCCGGTTGAATTCGAGAAGACTAAGCTCGCGATTGATATACAGCGTGGGGTTCTTGAGATCGACGATATCCATCAATGATGGTTTGGGTGGATTGGTATGAGTTGACGACGAGTCCATCTTTGTTAAGAAAATTGGCTGTGAAAATATGAAATATGCTTAATTCTAGCGTAGTTTACTGTCTGGGCGACTTCTTTTTACAGTATGGAAAAGTATTCAGTGATGTCGCCAGCTATGGTGATGTGGCATTGATCTCCCGGCATCTTGGATTTCAAGAGAAGCTTGCTATTCGCGATGGTGCGGGAAGAAAACACTCTGTGGGCATTTAATTTCTCTTTGGGTGGGTTCCTCGCCCTTGTGGTGGGCTTTATTCCTGGCAAATTTTACATCTTGTGCATTTTCCATCTACCTCAGAACCCACTCGTTATGATTTAAAATACTCAGTGCAATTTGGCTAAATCGTTTTGCGAATAAATCTGCAAATCCTTCACGGGCGGTATAATCAACCAATGTTTCTGCTTTAATTATCTCGCGCGCTACAAATTCAGCACTTCCCATTTCATCGGCAAGCCCGAGATCAATACTCTTCTGTCCGGTCCATACAATACCGCTGAATATTTCCGGTGCATCCTTCAAGCGCTCGCCTCTACCTTGTTGCACCACATGGATAAATTGTTCATGGATCTCTTTTAATAATGTTTGGGCATGATCTTTTTGAACAGGGTCGAGCGGTGTGAACGGATCAAGAAAACCTTTATTCTCACCAGATGTGAGTAAGCGTCTTTCAACACCCAGTTTCTCCAAAGTGCCAGTAAAACCAAAACCGTCCATCAGTACACCAATTGAGCCGATTAAGCTCGCTTTATCAACAAAAATTTTATCTGCTGCTGCTGCTACATAATAGCCACCGGAAGCACAGATATCTCCAATCACCGCATAAAGGGGTACTTCAGGATATTTATCCCGTAGTCTTTTTATTTCATCATAGATATAACCAGCCTGAACGGGACTTCCTCCAGGGCTATTAATTCGCAATATCACCCCTTTGGTATTTTTGTCTTTGAATGCAGATTGCAGGCTAGCATTGATTTTATCAGCTGCGCTAACACTGTCCGCAGTTATTACGCCTTTCAAATCAATGAGTGCGGTATGCTTATTAGTGATATCGGTTATCCGTACTTTTCCATCTTCTAGCCAGCCTAATGCAACAAATAGTAATACAAAAAGATAAAGAAAAGTCAGAGACTTAAAGAATATTCCCCATCTACGGGCACGACGCTGTTCTCGTAAAGAAGCTAACGTAATATTCTCCAACAAATTCCTCTCCCAATTTTCCTTCTTTACCTCTGGTTCATTCATCGGTATATGCTCATAAGTAAGAAATATAAACTAGCTATTATAGTTGCTATTAACAAAGAATATGGAATTATAAGCAGGTAATACTGCAAGAGTAGGCATTAGCAGTCAATTATTTAACGTAATCCGCTGAGAAAGAACTGCATATTGCAATCATTCTCGCATCAGAAAAACGAAATTCATTTACTTTCGTATCGAATTTACTGCTCTCAGTAATTGAACTTGCGATTCCCCGTGGTCTTGCCACGGGGTTGTTTATTTATTCAATATTCTGTTAATGCCACTTATTAGTTAATTTTCGTCTGTGTCAATCGCTATGCGCTGTACCGAACAGACTGACATAAATAACCACGGCACCATCAAGATTCGCATAAACTGAATATAAGGAGAATCAGATGATTCCAAGAAAAAACTTAGCGACAGCGTTTATTATGAATGCGGTGGGTATGCTTGGTAGTTTTACTGCATTAGCTGGTTCGACACCAGATGCACTGAATAAAACGAAGAATAATGATGCGATACAAAAATCACAATCCGATTCTGTAACTAGAAATCCCGCCCTAGTTAATCCCGACAATTCCTCGGGAAAACTTACGGGGCCAAGATATTAACTGGCGATTCCCTGCAACTATGTACACAGCGTACGTCCGCCTAGGCAGATAAGTATGCGAGCATAGGAGATGGGTAGTCATGCAATAGGATTAAGTGGCATAACATGTCGTAACGCGGATGTTTACATATGTTCATTTTATTGTTGTTGCTGGAACTAATTAATTTGCCATCAAGTCTCAGGAAAGCAGTATCATCAGAGGCAGCAGCGAGTTCTGTAGGTACTTGTTGGGATGCGGCGGAAGAGGTTGCATACCGAAAATGGCAGATTTACAGGATTTGCTGCATGTCTGTGAAGTTCAGGGTAAAATAAACACCCTTTTATAATTTTAATAAGGAAGAGAAAAATATGAAAAAAGTTTTAATTGGAACAATTGCTGCATCAGCTTTATTATTAACAGGTGTTGTACATGCGAGCGCAGATCTTGCAAAAAATAGTGGTTGTTTAAACTGCCACACTGTTGAGACCAAGCTAGTTGGACCAGCGTTGAAAGAGATCGCTGCTAAATATGCAGATCAAGCTGATGCTTCTGCATACTTAACAGATAAAATTATTAAAGGAAGCACTGGTACTTGGGGTCCAATTCCAATGCCGCCAAAAGGTGGCAGCGCAACCTTGACAGATGCAGATGCCAAAGTGTTAGCAGATTTTATCCTGACACTGAAGTAAGTCGTTCTGGTTACAGAGAAGCCGACGCGTAACAACGTCGGCTTTTTATTTGCATAAAATTTATTTATAAGCAGTATGTTGTGCATCGGTCGGAGGAAAAATGAGGACTCGTATCAAGTGGAAAGGCAATGTCAGTTTTTTGGCCGAATCAGGGAGTGGTCATTCGGTATTGATGGATGGTGCCCCGGAAGCGGGTGGGCAGAATCTCGGGCCGCGTCCGATGGAGATGCTGTTGATGGGATTAGGCGGTTGTACTACATTTGATGTGGTATTGATTCTGAAAAAAAGCCGCCAGGATATTACGGATTGTGTGGTGGAGATTGAGGCGGAGCGTGCCACTGTCGATCCGAAGGTATTTACGCATATTCATTTGCACTTTATTATCACTGGAAACAATTTGAATTCGCAGCAGGTAGAACGTGCCATCCATCTGTCTGCAGAAAAATATTGCTCCGCATCAATTATGCTGAAGAATACCGTGAAAATAACGCATGATTTTGAGATTGTTAATGTGTGATCATGAGTTTTGAAAGCCCGGGAAGGGAATACGTTCTATTTCTTGCATCTTATGAATTTTTCTGCATCAAGGAACGATGCACTGATCCGCTGAAAGCGTACGAATCAGTGCAAAAGAAATAAGGCTGAGCGAAATTTTTTCAGAGATTGCTTAAGAATCGAAGTTGTTCTTAGCAAAACAAAAATGGATCTGAGAAACATGATCCAAGTGTTTGTGATCTTAAAAGAAATAGTTTGAACTTGATGAAAGTAAATATTGCTTTTAACGAGCTGTTAAAGGATGTTCTTCTTTTTTCTCTTCTGTTGATTTTTCAGTACTGCCATCATCGGCCAATTTGCTGCCGACATAACTTCCAACTGCGCCACCTACCAAAGCTGGCATAACCGATTGCAGGAGTGATGGATTCTGAGTGGGTGCATTAGCTGCTGCGTTTGAACCGGCTGCCGATGCTTGCGTTGGTGCAGGCTGATTCGGTGTGTCAGTTTTCTTTGGTTGTGTAACTGCAGATTTGGAGCTCAGTGTGCCTTTTGATGCGCTGCTCTTAGCTTTTTTTGCATAAAGATTACTGGAAAACATCATGGAAACCAAAACGACAAAAAGTATTTTTCTCATATTTATTAAACCTATATAAGTCAGTTCAGATAAAAGTTACAGAACCATTGTTATCAATCTAAAAATTCTAAATCTAGTTAAAAGACACATTTTTCAATCATCAAGAACATTACTATCGTTTTTTACCATTCGAGATATGGTCACTGTTATCAAAGGTAGGCTACGGAGCGCGCCGCAATTGTGAAAATATTTCCAGGTCGTGTCAATAGCGTTGAAAATTCCCAGTGTGTAGATCGGATTAAATGAGAGGAAAGTCCAATGAGCTTTTGGCCGAAGCATATGAGAACGAAACAAAGTGGCTTACTCATCATATTTCCGCAAAATTAACGCATGAAAAAGCTGGGCAATGTTTCGTTTATTAGTATCCTACGCACATCTTGCATGCCTTGCGGCAGTTTATTTGTTATAACAATCCCGATTCATGTGCTTGCTGGTCAGCATGGTAACTGGAGCGTACCATGGGTCCGCAAGCGGCATGACTAAAACCCATTTCGAATGCGGCTTGTTCAAAACCTTTGAAATTTTCCGGTGTGACATAACGCATGACCGGCAGATGACCGATACTGGGCTGTAAATATTGGCCAATCGTCAGCATTTCTACATTGTGCGTACGTAAATCGTGCAGTACCTCCATAATTTCCTCATCCGTTTCACCCAATCCAAGCATGAGGCCTGATTTAGTCGGGATATGCGGGAAATCGGCTTTAAAGTCTTTCAGCAGTTTTAGCGAGTTTGCATAATCAGCGCCGGGGCGGCATTGCTTGTACAGTCTGGGCACAGTTTCAAGGTTATGGTTTAAAACATCGGGTGGGCAAGCGGCGAGTTTTTCTAATGCCACTTCAAGGCGGCCCCTGAAATCCGGCACCAATGTTTCGATTTTTGTGTGCGGAGAATGTTCGCGTATTTCCCGGATGCAATCGGCAAAGTGTTGCGCACCGCCGTCACGCAGATCATCGCGATCAACGCTGGTGATCACGACATATTTCAGTTTCATGGCAGCAATCGATTGCGCCAAATGCAACGGTTCCTCGGCATCCGGTGGTTTGGGTCTGCCATGGGCGACATCGCAAAACGGGCAGCGGCGCGTGCATAAATCGCCCAAAATCATAAAGGTAGCGGTCCCTTTGCCGAAACATTCGCCAATGTTGGGGCAGGAAGCTTCTTCACAGACCGTATGCAGTTTATGTTCACGTAACAGTCGCTTGACTTCATAAAAATGTTCACTGTTGGACGAGCGTACACGAATCCAAGAGGGTTTGCGCAATAAATCACTGCGTGATTGCGGAGTTACTTTAATCGGATTGCGTGCCGTTTTGTCAGCACCTTTTTGGCGGGTATCAATGGTCATAATGGTAACCGGATGTTCCTTTGAGAAGTTTTTTTTGTAATTGGTGAGCCAGCTTGGCACTTAGAATTTCCAATCCATCGGTAATGCCTAAGTCTTTGGCCTGTGTGACTCGCAAGCCTTGATAACCGCAGGGATTAATGTAAGAGAAAGGCGTTAAATCCATATCCACATTGAGTGCGATACCGTGGTAGCAGAAATTTTTCTTTATTTTTAGCCCCAGAGCAGCGATCTTGGCATTGTCGACGTAGACACCCGGTGCTTCAATACGTCCAATCGCTTTAATATGATAATCTTTCAGTAAATCTATCACGGCGTTTTCCATGCTTCGGACCAATTCCCGCACCCCGAGCTTTAACCGGCGTATATCCAATAGTAAATATGCAATGGATTGACCCGGTCCATGGTAGGTAATTTGACCGCCGCGGTCCGTTCTGATCAAATCAATACCATGGTTATGCAACAGATGCTCGGGTTTTCCCGCAATACCTTGAGTAAAAACGGGTGGGTGCTGTAATAGCCAAATTTCATCGCAAGTTTTTGCAGTTCGCATATGTGTAAAATCCTTCATTGCTTGCCAAGTCGCCTGATAATCGGCTAACCCCATGGTTCTAACGATAAATGAGGAATGATTTTGCAACATGATCAATCACAGCACCACGGATACCATCGGATGCTGTGATAATGCCTGATACAAGGCATCCAGTTGTGCTCGGGAAGTGGCGCGGATGGTACAGGTGATACTTAAATAAGTGCCTTGTTTGCTGGTTTTGACGGCCATGGTTGCGGTATCAAAATCAGGCGCATGATATTTGACGATCGCCAGTGTTGTTTGCGTAAAATCCTGTTGTGCCTTGCCCATAATCTTGATTGGAAAGTCGCAGGGATATTCAATTAAAGAGGGTTGCTCTGTCATATGTGGAATTACAAGTCGCCTGAATTCAAATATTCCGGAAAAGGATTCTTTTACAAGTTTGCGGTATCCGGAGAGTGGCCGCGCATGCGTGTGGCTTTATATTGCTGATAGAGTGCATGCAAGCGAGTGAACATGTCCCCTGGTTTTCCATTTTCCACTGGTTTGTTATCCAACGATGTGATCGGCATAATTTCTTTGGTGGACGATGTCAGTAAAATTTCATCCGCTGTGCGTACTTCTATTTCCGCTATTTCTCGGACTTCATGTGCGATCCGGTTGGTTGCCGCCAGTTCAAGAACGACGTCATAAGTGATGCCGGGTAGCATCAGATGGCTCTTCGGAGGCGCTAATAAGGTATTGTCTTTAATAATAAAGATATTGCTGGCAGCACCTTCGGTTAAGAATCCGTCCCGGATGAGAATCGTTTCAATAGCATGCACGTCCACAGCCATTTGCCGCAGCAATACATTGGGCAACAATGAAATGGCTTTGACGTCGCAGCGGATCCAGCGATTATCAAGAGCGGTAATAGCGGATGCGCCATTGACTAGCAATTCTGCCGGTGGCGGCAGTAGTGGATTGCTCATGATAAAGACGGTGGGCGGAACGTTAGGGAACGCATGATCCCGTTTGGCGACACCTCGTGTGATGTGCAGATAGAGATACTGATCTTCCCCGTCATTTTTTGCGATGACTTGTTCGAGCAGATGATTCCAGTCTGCATTATTGTGTGGATTTTTCAGACGGATTCCATCCAGACTATGTTGCAATCGATCGAGATGTTCAGCGAGACGGAATGGTTTGCGGGAATAGACGGGAATGACTTCATACACGCCATCGCCAAAAATAAAACCACGATCCAAAATAGGAATGCATGCTTCCTCAATGGGCATAAATTTACCGTTCAGATATATCATGCGAGCCTTTTTATGGTGTGAGTGGATTCAAGGGTCTTTAAAAATTCAAAATTCTAAACAAGACGAATAACGAAGTGTTGTAATGAAATTTGGATTTTTAGTTAAAGAGTAATTTTACACTATCCCATGCACGACCGAAAACATTGGTTGTTTCAACTTTCTCCAAGGCGATTAATGGATAAGTTTCTATGGTTTTGTCATCGAGTGTGAATCTTACGGTGCCTACTTCTTGCCCCAGATGGACGGGCGCGATCAAAGGTTGTTTATATTCCATGGTGGCCTTCAGTTTGTCACCTTGGCCTTTAGGAAGCGTAAAGTAAACATCGCGATCAAAACCGGCCTTCAGTTCATTCTGAGTGCCTTTCCATAAATGAATCGTGGTCAGTGAGTCGTTCTTTTTATATAAATGCAGGGTATCGTAAGACTGAAAGCCGTAATTGAGTAATCGCTGGCTTTCAACACTACGTGCATGTGCTGATTTGGCACCGATTACCACCGATATGAGGCGTCTTTTATCGCGTATCGCCGATGTGATCAAGCAATAGCCGGCATTTTTTGTCCATCCTGTTTTCATGCCATCTACATGCGGATCAAGCCATAACAGCCGATTTCTGTTGGGCTGTGTAATATTGTTATAGGTGTATTCTTTTTGTGAGTACAGCGGATAAAATTCAGGAAAATCCCGGATGATGGCGGTTGCCAGCAGTGTTAGATCATGTGCGGTCGTATAGTGCTCCGGGTCAGGCAATCCGGTTGAATTGGTGAAATGCGTATTTTTCATTCCCAAGCGGATAGCTTCTTTATTCATCAGCTCGGAAAAACTGGCTTCCGAGCCGGCAATGACTTCGGCCAGAGCGATGCAGGCATCATTGCCCGATTGAACGATCATGCCTCGAATCAATTCATCCACAGTCACCTGTTTTTTAGGTTCGATAAACATGCGGGAACCGATCATTTTCCAGGCGCTATCGGATACGGGTACCACTTGATCCAGTGCGAGGCGATTTTGCTTCAAAGCTGAGAACACCACATAAGCGGTCATTAGCTTGGTGAGGGAAGCAGGTTCAATACGCTCATGCGCATTTTCCCCCGCCAATATTTGCCCACTTTGAAAATCTGAGAGCAAATAAGCTTTAGCTGCTATGGATATGTTCTGCTGCTGGGCAAATACCGAAGAGACAACGAGACACAATAGCAATGATAAGAATAAATGCTTCATAGGAATTTGCGAAAAATAAACATTATATCCTGCCCTAAGTGAATCTAAAACCTTCGTTTTTGACGTAACCATTAAATCAAGTACTTGCTGAGGATCGATCAATGATACCCATGTGAAACCCCAGCTTACCTTGATTGCGTTCTCGAAAGTAATGCTTCAAGGGATCATGGATAACCCGGAATGCCATTTCTTCCCAGGGAATCTCGCTTTCGGACATGAGCTCGACTTCCAGGCTTTCAATACCAGGTTTGAAGTCAAGATCAAGCAGCCGAGCGCGAAATAATAGATAAACCTGACTGATATGAGGAAGGCTGTATATCGCATACAAGTTACCGATTTCTACCCTGGCATTGGCCTCTTCCAGGGTTTCACGGGCTGCAGCTTGCGCCAGTGTCTCATTATTTTCCATAAAGCCGGCGGGTAAAGTCCACCAGCCAAGGCGGGGTTCTATGGCGCGACGGCATAATAGAATTTTATCTTCCCACTCAGGGATACAGCCTACAACCATCTTAGGGTTTTGGTAATGGATGACATGACATGTGGTGCATACATACCGTGGCAGAGAATCTCCTTCAGGGATCAGCAATTCAACAGTGGCGCTACAATTACTACAGTATTTCATACGGAATCCTCAAATTCATTGGATGAGTTTCAGTGCTGGGTGACGGTAAAATTCCTCGTGGCTAAACGGTTGCCGGATTCATCCATTAATTCAACACGCCAGGCCCCCAGTCTTTGATGATCCAATTGTTTGCTGGCGTTAGTTCGCCAATTGTTATTATGGATTTCCAGGAATAATTGTGAATCCAGTTTATTGTCGTGGTACCACAAAATGCTGACTTTTTCCCCCTGCAAATCCTTTAAATGCAGATAAAAGTAAATCGGCTTGGACTCACCTTGCCGCAATTGTACCGCGTCGATTACATCCACGGGTTCACGTGCTCTGATATCATGACTTAACTGCGCTCTGAGCACCTGGGAGTGATCCGATGTTTTTTGAGGTTCTGGAGATACTGCTGTCTCAGGTTTTTTAGGTTTGTTGCGCGGTGTTACAACTGGTTTATGAATGACCTTAGCGGGTTTCCGTTCTGCTTTGGGTATAGGTATTGGTTCAATCGGGCGAATTATTTCTGTAAGCTGAGTGGAATCCCTGGGTTGTGTCGTGTTTGGAAAATTATTGTGCTCAGATAAAGATTTACTGGGTTGATTTTCGATAGCTGCATTTTTTGTTTCAGGTTTTAGTGCAACTTTCTCCCCTGGAATTTCATTTTCCTGTGTGGAAATAGTCTGATCAATGACTGGTGCAGTTTCGTTTAACGCAACTTCGCGCTGATCAGTTCCGAAGAAGAAGTAACCGATCAAAGCAAGAACGGATAGCAAAAGCAGTACAGCGATGGAGATTTTTCTCCAGTCCAGCGATTCTTCATAGACGATCTCCGGTTCCGGCAAATCGGGATAAATCTGTTCTATGGCTTGCTGCGGTTGTTGGATTTGAATGCGGATTTTTAATTTATTGTTGTCGTTCATAAAAGAATGTCTCAAGACATATCCATGTCTGCAAGTTGGTTTCCGGGTTTATGTTCAGTATAAAGGATTTTTTAGAAATAACAGCACCACGTGTTGTTAACATTCACCACAGATTTTGTTTTAGACGACGGAAAAAATGCAGTAAGCTATCTGTTAGTAAATCACATCGGTTTTGGCATGAATCGGAATATCCCATCAGTTGGTAGTGAAAATTTGATAGCTGTGCATGATTAGCCAATCGCTGCACCTTGTAAAGTATGAATGAAACCATTGAGAAAATAAAACTGCATGTGCAGGTGTTACGTACAGAAATTGAATTACATAATTATCGCTATTATGTGCAGGACAATCCAACCATTCCCGATGCCGAGTACGATCAGCTGTTTCGTGAATTGCAACATATCGAGCAGGATTATCCGCAATTAATTACCGCGGATTCCCCGACGCAACGTGTTGGCGCTACACCGCTCAAAGCATTCCCACAAGTCACGCATCGCATATCGATGCTGTCGTTAAGCAATGCATTCGATGATGCGGAAGTGGCAGCGTTTGATCGGCGTGTCCGTGAAGGATTGTCTGTGGATTGTGTGGAATATGCGGTGGAACCAAAGTTCGATGGACTGGCAGTCAGTCTATGTTATGAAAACGGAATTCTGAAAACCGGTGCGACGCGTGGTGATGGCAATACCGGTGAAGACATTACGCTGAATTTGAAGACAATTAAGTCGATCCCACTGTCGTTGCCGGTAGAAAATCCGCCGCCATTGTTGGAAGTGAGAGGCGAGGTATTGATGTTGAAGGCGGATTTTCTAGCATTGAATCAACGCCAATTGGCTAAGGGTGAAAAAGAGTTTGCTAATCCGCGTAACGCCGCGGCAGGATCGTTGCGTCAACTCGATCCCGGTATAACCGCAAGCCGGCATTTGACTTTTTTTGCCTACGGCGTCGGACAATATGACGATCCGCACCTACCGCAAGACAGGCACAGCGATGTGTTGAAGTACCTGACCACACTACATTTTCCAGTAGCTAAAGAATGTCAGATAGTCACAGGATTACAGGCATTACTGGATTGTTATCGGACAATCGGTATGCAGCGGGAGGATTTGCCATATGCGATCGATGGTGTGGTGTATAAAGTCAATTCCTTACCACAGCAGGAAAAACTGGGCTTTGTGTCGCGCGCACCACGTTTTGCCATAGCGCATAAGTTTCCGGCACAGGAAGCGGTCACGCAATTGCTTGATATTCATGTGCAGGTGGGCAGAACCGGTGCTTTGACGCCTGTTGCGCGCTTAAAGCCGGTATTTGTCGGTGGTGTGACCGTGACTAGCGCCACATTGCATAACGCCGATGAAGTTGAACGTAAGGATGTGCGCATTGGCGATACCGTCATCGTGCGCCGCGCGGGTGATGTGATTCCGGAAGTGGTGTCGGTCATTCTGGAAAAGCGCCCGGTTGACGCGCGAGTTTTTGTGATGCCGTTGCACTGTCCGGTGTGTGGCGCCAAGGCCGTGCGGCTTGCGGAAGAGGCGAGGTCACGCTGTACAGGTGGATTATTCTGCCCGGCGCAGCGCAAACAGGCGATTTTGCATTTTGCTTCGCGTCGTGCGCTGGATATTGAAGGATTGGGAGATAAACTGATCGATCAAATGGTGGATCATGCCATGGTGCGCACACCGGCGGATCTGTATCAATTGGGATTAACCGCGCTGGCGAATTTGGAACGCATGGCGGACAAATCCGCTAATAATATTCTGCATGCAATTGAGAAGAGTAAGCACACCACACTGGCGAGATTGATCTATGCCTTGGGTATCCGTAATGTCGGAGAAGCGACGGCTAAAGAATTGGCTGCTTACTTTGGGAATTTGGATCGACTGCTCGCAGCGGATAGCGAACATTTGCAGCAAATTCCGGATATCGGTCCCGTGGTTGCACAGAGCATCGTGGATTTTTTTGCCGAAACGCATAACTGTGAAGTGATTGAACAGCTTCGTGCCAGCGGCGTGCATTGGAATGAGCACGCAGGAAAATCCGCATTAACCAGCGTGGCGCCATTGCATGGCAAAACATTCGTGCTGACAGGAACACTACCCAATCTGAATCGGGAAGAAGCCAAGGAAAAAATCGAAGCACTGGGCGGCAAAGTGAGCGGCAGTGTTTCCAAGAAAACTGATTACGTGGTCGTGGGTGCCGATCCTGGCAGTAAATATGACAAGGCGCTGAGTTTAGGCATTGCTGTACTTGATGAAGCAGGACTGCTGGAATTATTACAATAATATTTGATTCTTATGCTGACCTATCAACAAGTGCAACAGACTCTGGATACGGCTGATCTGATTTACTCAGAGCAGATCGTAGCGCAAACAGTACAACGCATGGCAGTAGATATCACGCAGGTTTTATCGCATCGGCAACCCTTGGTTTTATGTGTGATGGGCGGCGCAGTGGTATTTACCGGACAATTGTTGCCACAACTGCGGTTTCCGCTGGATTTTGATTATCTGCATTTGACGCGCTACGACAAAAAAATGACGGGTGGTAAAATTCACTGGCAGGCGGAACCGAAAGAAGATCTGCGAGACCGGGTTGTTCTAGTGCTGGATGACATTCTGGATGAAGGAATTACTTTGTCTGCCATTCGTGACAAAGTATTGGAAAATGGTGCGAAAGCATTTTATAGTGCGGTGTTTGCGGAAAAAGCAACGGGAAGGCTCAAACCATTCAAAGCTGATTTTGTCGGACTAACGGTACCTGATCGCTATGTGTTTGGTTTTGGCATGGATATTCACGGTGCCTGGCGGAATTTGCCGGCTATTTATGCAGTAAAAGATTGAATCTGGAAACGAGAAAATAATGCTTGCAATCATTGGCGGCAGTGGCATGACGCAATTATCCTGCCTGGAAATATCACGCCGGCAAATCATACGCACGCCGTATGGCGAACCTTCCGGACCGTTGACGTTCGGTAAAATCAGGGATCAGGATATCGTTTTTCTGGCGCGGCACGGCCACGGTCACACCATACCGCCGCATGCCATCAATTACCGTGCGAATTTATGGGCGCTGCATTCGCTGAAACCGTCCCATGTCATCGCCGTAGCCTCGGTGGGCGGCATTCGATCCGATTTGGCGCCGGGCCGACTAGTGGTTCCGAATCAGATTATCGATTACACCTACGGACGTAGTTTCACCTATTTTGACAGCACGGAAGAACGCGTGACGCATGTTGATTTTACATTGCCTTATAGTCAGCAAACCCGTGCGTTATTGTTACAAGGCGCAAAAAATGCCCATACGGAAATTATCGATGGCGGAGTTTATGCCGCGACACAGGGACCCCGGCTTGAAACGACCGCTGAAATCAATCGGCTGGAGCGAGATGGTGCGGACATGGTGGGCATGACCGGCATGCCGGAGACTGCGCTGGCCAGGGAACTGGGATTAAATTATGCCACCATTGCCGTAATCGCCAATTATGCCGCCGGACGCGGCACTAACGTGAATGGCATTCCGCTCAAGGAGATTTACGCGGTGCTGGAACAGGCGATGGTGGGTGTCAGAAACATATTGGAACATGTGGTGAGCTGCTATGGCGATTAAACCGGTACTAAGAATGGGCGATCCTGTATTGCTCGAAGTCGCTAAAAAAGTCGATCGATTCGATACCTCCGAACTGCACGCGTTAATCCAGGATATGCACGACACTATGGAGTCGCTGAATGGCGCAGGCTTGGCGGCACCGCAGATTGGCGTGAGCTTGCAGGTGGTGATTTTCGGCTTTGAAAAGAATCAGCGCTACCCCGATGCCGACGAAGTCCCTTTTACAGTGTTGCTCAATCCGCAGTTGACACCGTTATCCGACGAAATGGAAGATGGCTGGGAAGGCTGCCTCAGCGTACCGGGAATGCGCGGCGTAGTGCCGCGCTACGCACACTTGCGCTACCAGGGTATGGATCAATACGGCAAAGTGATCGACCGTACAGTCAGTGGCTTTCATGCACGGGTGGTACAACATGAATGTGATCATTTACAGGGGATTTTGTATCCGATGCGGATCAAGGATTTTAGGCAGTTTGGGTTTACGGATGTACTGTTTCCTGGACAGGTGATTGTGGATGATTAGGTTTGTGTAAAATCTAATTCTTATAGACTGCTTAGAATTTAGTCAACCATCCCAAAATTAGAAGGCGAAACTATGCACTCAGATTATGCTCAATATTTCAAATTTACAGGGCGTTCACGCTTGGAAAAATCTATCAATTCATTACTTGGGATCGTTGAGGGTATTGCGGTAGATTCGATAATTAATAATGCAGAAATTAATTTCTTAAAACTATGGCTGGAAGAACACAATGAATTGAAAGATTGTCATCCATATAACGAATTACTTCCTCTTGTTGAAAATTCATTAATTGATGGTGTTCTTGAGGCAGAAGAAAAACAAGATATTGTATGGCTATGTAAGAAGCTTCGGTCTTCAGAATTTTTTGACGAGATAACAGCTGATCTTCAAAGACTTCATGCAGTACTTGGAGGAATAAACTCAGATGGTTTTATTTCAGAAGCAGAATTAGAAGGTCTTTCAGATTGGCTGTCTGAACATGGGCATTTAAAAATGTGCTGGCCTTATGAGGAAATTGAGAGTCTGATTATCGGCGTACTTTCTGATAAGAAAATTGATAATGAAGAACAAAAATTTCTCAAAGAATTTTTCTCAGAATTTACCGCAATTTTGGACAATCAAACAATTGTCAATCCTGTGCTTACTATTAATAGAAAGGTTATGGGTTTATGTTCTGTTTGTCCGGAAATTAAATTTTCTGGTAGTAAGTTTTGCTTTACCGGAACATCTTATAAATACACTCGGTCAGAGTTTTCCAAACTTGTAAATCAACTTGGTGGTGAAGTTATAAATTCTGTTTCTACAAAACTGGATTATTTAATTATTGGTGCTGACGGTAACCCATGTTGGGCATATGCATGTTACGGTAGAAAGGTCGAGAGAGCGGTTGAATTACGAAAAATAGGATCACGTTTGCTGATCGTGCATGAAAATGATTTTCACGATGCAATTGCAGATAATTAAGGAAAACATTGTTAAGTAACAATGATTACTTAATTAACTCAGAAACCACCACACCCAAATCCGGCTTAACCACCACCAGTATCACCACCGCAAACAGGACTAACACCGGAAATTCATTGAACCAGCGGTAAAACACATGACCATGCGTATTGCTGTCGGTTTTGAATGCCGTGACAAATTTTCCACAGTAATAATGATAGACAATTAATAGTAATACCAGAGCCAGTTTGGCATGCAACCAACCGCCGGAAAAACCGTAACCCAGCCATAGCCACACACCGAAAACCACGGTCAGCACTGCGCCGGGGGTCATGATGCCATAATACAGCTTGCGCTCCATGATTTTGAAGCGTTCTTTGCCGGGCTGATCCTCGCACATGGCATGATAAACGAACAAGCGCGGCAGGTAGAATAGTCCGGCGAACCAGGTGACCATGAAAATGATGTGCAGTGATTTTATCCAGAGCATGGCAGTGTGAAATGTTGGTGTTAAAGTTGTTATGATATTGGGTTTGTGATGTTAGTGCTATCCCATGAGTTCAGGTGGCGCATGGGCAACATCAGTATTTAGATTAAAGAACGGGATGACTATGAATCAATATTATCAGCATTTAGTTGAAAAACTGGAAGAAATTGCGCATTTGAACGGTGTCATGAGCACGATCGGTTGGGATCAGGAAGTTGTGCTGCCAGTGGGTGCCGGCGAGGCACGCGCCAAGCAAATCGCCGCATTGGCGGGCGTTATTCATGAGCGCATGACGGATGCGCAACTGGGAGATTGTCTGGCTAAATTGAATCATCACGGGATTGATGCTTTCAATGAATTTGAGCGTTGTAATATTCGCGAAGCGCAGCGCGATTATGAATTGGAGACCAAAGTACCCAAGCGGCTGGTGCAGGAGTTGGCGGAATTGGGTTCGCGCGGGCATGGCGTTTGGGTGACGGCACGCCAGGAGAATAAATTTTCAGATTTTGCACCGGTGCTGAAACGTTTTCTGGAATTAAAAAAAGAATGGGCGCAGTGTGTATCACCGGATCTTGAGCCTTATGATGCGAATATTGATTTGTTTGAGCGCGGTACTACGATGGCCGTGATTACGCCGCTATTCGAACGTTTAAAGGAAGAATTAATACCGTTGATTCATGCCATTCAAGACCATTCCTATCAACCGGATACATCTTTTCTGCAAGGTAGGTTTGCGCTGGATAAGCAAGAAGCATTGGCGTGTAAAATCAGCGGGGATATGGGATTCAATTTTGAACAAGGGCGCATCGATGTGTCGGTGCATCCGTTTTGCGGCGGCAGCCATCCGACCGATGTGCGCATCACCACACGCTATAAAGATAGTAATTTTATCGAATCACTGTATTCGGTGATTCATGAAACTGGCCACGCGCTCTATGAACAGGGGCGACCACATGAGTTGGGTGATTTACCGGCATCGGAATCGTTGACGATGGGCATACACGAATCCCAGTCGTTGTTCTGGGAACGCATGATCGCACAGGGCAAACCTTTTTGTGCGCACTATTTCGATACCATACGCGCGGCATTTCCGGAGAATCTGCAATCCGCTACGGTGGATTCGTTTTATCGCGCGATCAATACTTGCAAGGCGGATTTTATTCGCGTGGAGGCGGATGAAGTGACTTATCCGTTGCATATCATTCTGCGCTATGAAATCGAAAGAGGTTTGTTTGATGGTTCGATGCAGGTTGATGATTTGCCGCATATTTGGAATGAGTTGATGCAGAAATACTTGGGAATCAAGCCGACAACCGACACGCTCGGTGTGTTGCAGGATTCGCATTGGAGCGGCGGGGCGTTTGGGTATTTTCCTTCATACACGCTGGGTGCGATGTATGCGTGCCAGTTTTATAAAACGCTGCTGAATGAACAACCGGAGACTGAAGCAAATATTGCAACAGGGAATTTTTCGCCGATTAAAGGCTGGCTCAACGAGAAAATTCACCGCCAAGGCAGCCTGTATACACCACAAGAACTCATTCAGCGCGTTACGGGGGAATCTTTAAATCCGGATCATTTTATTGATTATCTGAAGAATAAGTACCGTGAAATTTATGGACTGACTTCAGTTTAATTGACTGCTTTATGCTTGTCGTCGGCCCTGCGTATTCTCAATCCACTTTTTGACGCGATTGGCATCGCCGATACGGGTATTTTTGCCCCAGGAGTTCAGTAAAACAATCACTACGGGTTGGCCCGATATGTTGGCTTGCATGACTAAACATCGCCCGGCCTCACTCAGGTAGCCGGTTTTGGAGACATCGATTTCCCAGCCTTGGTTGCGCACCAGACTATTGGAATTGACATATTGTAATTGGCCACGCTTGTTTCCAGGAGACACAGAATGCTGGGATGTCGTTGAGAACTCACGAATTGCCGCATAGTTATTGGAAGCGGTGACCAGTTTTGCCAGATCGCGCGCGGTAGCAACATTACTACTATTCAAACCGGAAGAATCGACAAAACGGCTGTTCGTCATGCCAATTTTCCTGGCTTTTTGATTCATGGCATTGACGAATGCCTGCGTGCCGCCAGGATAAGTGCGGCCAAGCGCTGCTGCGGCGCGGTTTTCGGATGACATCAGCGCCAATCGTAATAATTCATGGCGGGGATAGCTGCTGCCAACGGGCAAGCGCGAGGAAGTGTGCTTCAACTTATCGACATCGGCTTGAGTAATGGTGATTTTTTCGTTCGGTGATAGCCGTGCATCCAGCGTAACCATGGCGGTCATCAATTTGGTAATGGAAGCGATGGGCATCACCTTGTCGGCGTTTTTGTCATAAATGATGCGTGCATTCTGCGCATTGAAGACCATAGCTGCTTGAGATTTGATATCCGGGTTATTTTTTGCGAAGGTATTGTTGGTATAAAAAAACAGGACGCACAGTAACAGGATGGTTTGTTTCATTCTTTCTTGTCTCCAACGATTAGCAAAACCGTTATAATTTAAAAAGGCAAGCTCTACAGCAAAATTATCGGTATTCTACTATAGATTTGAATATTTTTTAATGAAAATTTACAATAATAAATTATTTGTTTATAAAAGGTTATAAGCTTCTGTTGAGAATATTCATCAATAAATAAAATGCAACGCGCTGATAGTATTGAAACACTGAACAGCCTGTTAAGATAAGCATGATTTAGTTGAATTCTCCCGGTCGCACCCCGCACAATCATGCAGAAAACTACCCCGTTATTATTACGCCTTATTCGCTTGACTCAATTGTTGCTGCATGTTGCTTCAGGGCTATTGCAATCGATTGTTTATCCGTACTTTCCGCTGCATATTCAGCGACGCATGATGCAGCGTTGGGCAATGGGTTTGCTGTCTATTCTCCATATTAAGTTGCAGTGTCACGGCAGATTGCCGGGCGTGGAAGTGCCGCGCGCATTGTTCGCGGCTAATCATGTGTCGTGGTTGGATGTTTGTGTGTTGATGGCAGTTTGTCCGACGCGCTTTGTCGCCAAGGCGGAAATCAGCCATTGGCCGGTATTAGGGTTGTTGAGTAGAAATGCGGGCACATTATTTATTGAGCGTGCAAAACGCAGTGATACCGCACGCATCAATCAACAAATCAGCGAAGTGCTGGAAAAGGGTGAACGAGTGACTGTTTTTCCGGAAGGTACCACAGCCGATGGCACGCAACTCAATCACTTTCATGCTTCATTGTTGCAATCGGCCGTTACTGCAGACGCATTGCTTTATCCCGTAGCCATTCGTTATCGTAATGTGACGGGGAATATTTGCCGGGAAGCAGCCTATATAGACGCGTCACTGGTTTTATCGCTGCAAAAAATATTGAGTCAGACTAGCATTGATGCGGAGTTAACGTTTGATGAACCGATTCCGTGCGGTATGAAAAATCGACGGGAGTTGGCGCGTTTAGCGGAACGGGCGATTGCGGATACGCTGTCACTGCCTATTCCGCACAAGAAAGCTGAAAAACTTTCCGATCTTCCAACCGAATAGCAGTCAATTGCCTGCCCCACACACAGCCGCTGTCCAACGCAATCAGATGATCCGCCAGGTACAATCCTAACGCAGACCAATGGCCACAGATGATGGTGCGTTGTTGACTGATGCGCTGAGGTAGGTTAAACCATGGCAAGTAACCTGATGGAATGGATTGCGGATCGCCTTTAAAAGTAAGATCCATTCTGCCATCCGGTGTGCAAATACGCATTCGCGTCATGGCGTTGATGATAACCCGCAAACGATCATAGCCCGTCCATTCATCTTGCCAGTAACTCGGTTCATTGCCATACATCCGTGCAAATAATTCGTGATAATTATCTTGGCGTAAGGCACTTTCAACTTCCCGGGCCAATTGTTCCGCTTGTGGAATTGACCAGGATGGTAATAAACCGGCATGCACCATGGCATATTGGTTTTCGCTATGAAATAATTTTTGCTGTCGCAGCCAATACAGCAGCTCATCGCGGTCGGGTGCATCCAAAATGGGTTGGATCGTATCACGCGGATGGTTTTTTGCGATGCCTGCGGCGACCATTAATAAATGTAAATCATGATTGCCGAGCACCATGACCATCGCATCGCCAGCCTGTTTGATAGTTCGCAATAGGGATAATGAATCAGGTCCGCGGTTCACAATATCCCCAACCAACCATAATTTATCGTGGGAAGGATCAAACCGGATCAGATCGATGAGCCGCTGAAATGCCGTAAAGCAACCTTGAAGATCACCGATTGCATAGATTGCCATTGTTGGCCGTCGCTTGTTTGATTAAGTGATTGCTGAGAAAGATTAACGTAAACTGAGTACGTCCTGCATATCGAACAGGCCATTCGGTTTATCCGCCAGAAAACGCACGGCGCGTAATGCCCCCATCGCAAAGGTCATGCGGCTGCTGGCTTTGTGCGAGATTTCTACGCGTTCGCCGATACCGGCAAACATCGCGGTATGATCGCCTACAACATCGCCCCCACGAATAGTTGCAAATCCGATGGTTTCGGGATTTCTTTCGCCGGTGACACCTTCACGTCCATAAACCGCCACTTTACTCAGATCTCTTTTTAAAGCATCGGCGATGACTTCACCCATGCGTAGTGCCGTGCCGGACGGCGCATCCACTTTATGTCGGTGATGGGCTTCGATAATTTCAATGTCGTAGCCTTCATTCAGTACCTTGGCGGCAATTTCCAGTAATTTGAAGGTGACATTGACGCCGACACTCATATTGGGGGCAAACACAATCGCAATGTCTCGTGCGGCTGCTTGAAGTTGTGCTTTTTCTTGTGCTGAAAAACCGGTGGTGCCAATGATCATTTTGACACCGGTTTCCCGACAAACGGCAAGGTGTGCGAGAGTGCCTTCAGGACGGGTGAAATCAATTAACTGATCACTCTCTTTCAAAGCAGTTGCAAAATCACTGGTAATAGGAGTACCGCAATTGGTACCGATGAGTTCTCCGGCATCCTTATTCAGATAGGGACTGCCGATTCTCTCCAATGCAGCCGCGAGTTGCATATCGGGGGCTTGAGCAACCGCTTCCAGCAGTGTACGCCCCATACGGCCTGAGCTGCCTGCGATAGCGATCTTTTGAGTTATCATGTTATTCCTGCAATAGTCTTAAATTTAAATAAAGAATAAAATATAAATGATCAGGTTACTTTGCTTCCACTTCATCGGACTTAACTTTTTCCGGTGCAGGATTAGCCTCGACGGGCTTGGGTTTGATCGGATCTTTAGAGAAGCTCAGATAATTCTCAATATTCACCAACGTATCGTCTGCAAAAAAAAGAGTCAGCCGTTTTTGTTCAATAAGATCGCCTTTTTCACGCCATATATACACATAATCCCATCGATTGTCGCGGAAAGTATCGACAATCAGTGGTGACCCCATCACGAAGAGGACCTGTGATTTAGTCATCCCTGGTTTTAGTTTTTCCAGCATTTCTTCGGTAACCACGTTGCCTTGTTGCACGTCAATTCGGTATAGAATATGGGGAAGAAATGAGCACCCTGCCAAGAGTAGAAAAACAAGCAGTGTGAAAGTTTTTGCAACCATTTTATTGATATTAGCTGTTTCCAAAGTAGGCATAGCACTATATGATACAGCAAATCATTTTCTAAACAGAGATAACCATGAGTAATTCGGGCGATCTGAAAAGCATAGACCTCAAAAATACTGGCCTTAAAACAACATTGCCGCGGCTCAAGATATTGAATTTATTTGAGCACAGTCGTGTACGTCACTTGTCTGCTGAAGATGTTTATAAAGTGCTACTCAATGAAGGTGAAGACATTGGATTGGCGACTGTTTATCGTGTTTTAACGCAATTTGAACAAGCGGGATTGTTGGAACGGCACCATTTTGAAAGTGGTAAGGCCGTATTTGAGCTTAAAAGCGATGGTCATCATGATCACTTGGTATGCCTGCAATGCGGACGTGTGGAAGAATTTTATGACGCGGAAATCGAAAAACGCCAAATAGCCATCGCGAAAGATCGTGGATTTAAGCTACAGGAACATTCATTATCTCTCTATGCGGATTGCATTAAACCAGCTTGCCCTCATCGAAAATAACAAAATGCAAGCGCTTGCATCAAGCTACGTGACAACAGCTACACTTTCTTCGCTGCATAGATTGAGCTGCGGGTGCCTATTTTTAGGAATTCTGGCGTTCTCCGGCTGGGCATCTGCACAAGCTCATATGGATAATAATCAGCAATTTAACGAGTGCCTATCTCGAATAGGATCGCAAGCAAAAACCGAAGGCATTTCCGACAAAACAATCCAGCAAGTATTGAGCAAGGTGAAACACAGCCAACGTGTTATTGAGCTGGACCGGCGCCAGCCTGAATTCACGCAAACATTTGCCAATTACTTTAATACGCGCATCAATGATGAACGCGTTCTACGTGGTCGGGAATTATTGACGAAACATCGTGCATTACTGAATAAGATTCAACAGGAAACCGGTGTTCCGGCACAATATCTGGTGTCATTCTGGGGCTTGGAAACTAACTATGGCGGTCACTTTGGTGATTGGTCAGTCACCGATTCATTAGCCACGCTTGCGTGCGATCCACGGCGCAGCAGCTTTTTTACGCAGGAGCTACTCAATGCGATGCGTATCGTTGATGCGGGGGATATCTCTCCGGACCGAATGATTGGTTCATGGGCAGGCGCGATGGGGCATATGCAATTTATGCCTTCCACCTTTTTGCGTTATGCGAAAGATATGGATGGGGATGGACGCCGTGATTTATGGGGCAGTATTCCCGATGCGATGGGATCTGCAGCAAACTTTTTACGGCAATTGGGCTGGATTCCTGATTTAAACTGGGGGCAAGAAGTTCGATTGCCGTCATCCTTTGATTATTCACTGGCTGGACGGGATCAAATGCTGAGTCAGGCCGAATGGGCAAAACTGGGTGTTACCGCTGTTTCCGGAACGTCATTAGTACCAACAGAACAAAAAGCTGCATTGCTTGTTCCTGCCGGTCATCAAGGACCGGCTTTTCTGGTTACTAAGAATTTTTATATCATCATGCGCTGGAATCGATCCGAGTTTTATGCATTGTCAGTCGGGCATCTGGCGGATCGCGTTGCCGGTGCGGCAGCATTACAACGTACACCGCCGACCGATACGGCAAAAATAACACGTGAACAAGTGCGTCAACTGCAGATGGATTTATCGACATTGGGTATTGATGCTGGCGAAGCCGATGGTGTTATGGGGTCACTAACGCGTCAGGCAATCAGCCGCTTTCAGCAACAGACGCAACGCATTGCAGATGGCCATCTGGATATTACGTTATTAACTGCAATTCGTGAGGCGGCCAGCATGTTATCCCGTTAAGAGATGACCTGAGCCTGATTGGGAAGTTAAGTCAGTAAATGTTTGATTGCTTCCTGCTCGGCAATTAGTTCTTGATAGCTCTTTTGCATTTTTTTTCTATCCGACTCACTGATTTCCAATCCCTGAACAATTTTGTATTGACCATTCTGGCAAGTGACAGGAAAACTAAAGATGACGCCATTGGGAATACCGTAGCTGCCATTGGAAGGCACACCCATCGAAACCCAGTTACCTTCCGAAGTGCCAAAAATCCAATCCTGCATATGATTGATAATGGCGTTAGCTGCACTGGCGGCACTCGATTTGCCGCGGCGTGCTTCGATAATCGCCGCACCGCGTTTTTGTACGGTTGGGATAAAGTGATTTTCTATCCATCCAGCATCTGTCAATAAAGAAGTTACTTTGTCGCCGCCAACAGTGGCATGGCTCAAATCAGGAAACTGCGTATTGGAGTGATTGCCCCATACGATCATTCTTTTGATATCTGATACAGGTGCCCGAAGTTTCAGCGCAACTTGAGATAAAGCGCGATTATGATCCAGCCGCAACATGGCGGAAAAATTACCGGGATCAAGATCGGGTGCATTTTTTAAAGTAATGTAGGCATTCGTGTTGGCAGGATTACCAACGACTAATACTTTGACATTACGCTTGGCAGCTACATTCAGCGCTCTCCCTTGTTCAATGAAAATAGGGCTATTGGCTGCAAGGAGGTCCTTGCGTTCCATATTTTCGCCGCGTGGACGTGCGCCTACCAGCAAAGCAATATCTACATTGTTGAACGCAACTTCCGCATGATCTGTCGTGATAATTTCAGTCAATAACGGAAAGGCACAGTCATAGAGCTCCATGACGATGCCATCGAATAAAGGTTGTGCATCAGTAATGTCATGCAACTGCAGAATGACTGGTTGGTCTTTGCCAAACATATCACCTGCTGCAATGCGATATAGCAGGCTATAACAAATTTGTCCAGTTGCACCGGTGACGGCTATACGAATAGGCGGTTTCATTTTTTCCAATCCTCGAGAAACCACCAATGCGTTGATAAAATTGGCAGTATGGGGAGAAGTGAACGAATTATACTTGCAATCAGAGTCTCACGGAAGAGTAAGTTTGCTCAAGATGTAACAGAATATCGATATGGTGTTGATTGCATATTAAAATACGATAACGTATTAAGATTTTCGGTGATTCAAGTGAGCATGACACGCAATGTATAAGAGGTTTCTCAATGTTCTGATTGCTCATACCAATTTCAATGATGCGAGATCAGACAGGTTTTTTACAGGAAAATAACGCATTGAACGAAATATCTGACAAGGTTTTTCTAGAATATTGGTAGTGCTTTATCGTAACGAATTTAGGCGCATATTCGCTACACTTGTACGATTGTTGGGTGATTTTGATCAGGCTGAAGAAGTGTTGCATGATGCATTCAAGGCTGCATTGGATGAGATTCCGGAACAACACGATGCATTAAGCAAACCCTGAAGACACATCGGACGAGAATCTGGAAGATGATCAGCTGCGGCTGATTTTTACTTGCTGTCATCCAAGTTTGTCGCCGGAAGCGCAGGTTGCTTTGACCTTGTGCGAGATTTGCGGTTTGACTACCGAGGAAATTGCACGCGCTTTCCTGATAACACCGAAAACGGCGGCTCACCGTATTGTGCGTACCAAAGCTAAAATCCGTGATGCACGGATACCGTATGAAGTTCCAGCACCTGAGGAACTGCCTGGATGTTTGGACTCAGTTTTGCAAGTTGCCTATTTAGTGTTCAACGAGGGTTACTCAGCATCCTTCGGTATTCAGTTAACACGACATGATCTTTCCGGTGAGGCAATCCGTTTGGATAGGCTTTTAATGGAATTGCTACCTGCAGAACCGGAAATCCTGGGGTTACTGGCACTTATGCTGTTGCAGGATTCCCGGCGCGCGGCGCGAACCACAGCGGAAGGCGACTTGATCTTACTTGATGAACAGGATTGATCGCTCTGGAATCGTGATCAGATCAATGAAGGTGTGACCCTAGTAAGACGAAGCTTTCGGTTTGTCAGGATTCGGTGCGTACACTGTGCAAGCTGCGATCGCTGCTATCCATGCTGAAGCACCCAGCACGGATGCAACGGATTGGCGGGAAATTGTTGGTTTGTACGATGTGTTGCTGCACATTTATCCATCACCCGTGGTTGAGTTAAATCGTGAAGTTGCTCTGGCAATGCGCGATGGAGCGGAAATTGGACTTGGACGGGTGGAAGCATTGCTCTCACGAGGTGAACCCGAAGATTATCATTTTATTTATGCCGCTCAGGCGGATTTTTATCGCAGACTCGGTCAAATCGATCAAGCTGCCACGGCTTACCGGCAAGCATTGAAGCTCGTGCAACAAGAGCCCGAGCGGCGATTTTTGCAAAGAAGATTGATTGAACTGCAAAATAAATAAGCCAATGTCGATTTCAGGTGCTACCGATCGACTAATGAGCGTCATCATATTATTTTCCACTCAAAATAAAGAACTTGCCATGAAATATCTCTGCTTGGTTTATAGTGCGGAAAACTTGCTGGACACCATGCCGGACAGTGATTGTCTTGCTTACGATGAAAGCATCCGCAAATCAGGATATTGCTTAGCTGCGGAAGCGCTGCAGCCTGTGCATACCGCAACGACGGTTAGGGTGCGTGACGGTAAAATCAGTATTGCCGATGGTCCATTCGCTGAAACCAAGGAACAATTGGCCGGTTTTTATCTGATTGAAGCCAAAGAAGCTATTCAACTGGCTGCCAAAATTCCACCCGCGCAGGTCGGGAGTATTGAAGTCAGGCCGATTCGTGAAATGGCACGGTAAGGTGGGCAGGAAGTTTAAGGCTGCAAAAAATTTTGCCGGATTGTCGATTGCTTAGCTTTCCGTTCGACTAACCAATGAAATCTTACGGTCACTAAAAATAGCGAATAATAAGATTTAATTTATTTTTCAATCTTAAAGAGATATCAACATGCGCTATATGATCATCGTAAAAGCGAACAAAGACTCAGAAGCTGGGGTCATGCCCAGTGAGCAACTCATTGCAGCAATGACGAAATTTCATGAGGAGCTGGCGGCAGGTATATTGCTGGATGCATCCGGCTTGCAAGTCAGTTCAAAAGGTTGGCGCATCCAATACAGCGGGGATAAACGTACCATGATTGACGGTCCTTTTGCTGAAACTAAGGAACTGATCGTTGGTTATACCTTGATTAAAGTGGCGTCGAGAGCCCAAGCTATCGACTGGAGTATGCGTTTTCCCAATCCTGTGGGCGTGGGGAGCGATGCTGAAATTGAAGTACGACAATTGTTCGAGCTGGATGATTTTGAATCCAGTGATGCAGTTGAGCGCTTTCGTGAGTTGGAAACGGGTAAAAACGGTTGAAATAAAAAACTATGACTAATAGGAGAACACAATGGGAAAGTATGTTGATGGTTATGTAATTCCGGTTCCTCAGAACAATCTGGATAAATATAAAAAAATGGCTGAATTGGCCGGTTCGATTTGGAAAGCGCATGGTGCTTTGGAATACATTGAATGTGCAGGAGACGATCTCGATCAAAAAGAACTCGTATCGTTTAAAAAAATGGCGGGTGCTTATGAGGATGAAACGGTTATTTTTGCATGGATCGTATTTGAATCGAGAGAGCATCGTGATCGAGTCAATCAGGTAGTAATGGCTGATCCGCGTTTAGCGGGAATGATGAATCCCGATTTTCCTTCTTTCGATTGTAAGCGGATGGCGTATGGTGGTTTCAAAGTAATTGTTAACCATTAACAGGCGTTGAAAAACGTTTTTGAGACAAGTTATACAAGGCAAAAACAGGCGAGAAAGCACGCAGTTCATGCGTAATAAATGAGCATTTTGAGCCTGTTTTTAACATCGCAGCGGCAATGCAGATAGTTTTTCAACGGCCTGTCAGAGACTAGTCGATTACTAATATGGGTGTGATGGCAAGGTGTTGGGTAATCGTGCTGGCAGTTTGCTTTGCAAGAATTTGATCGGGATAGGGGCCTGCATGAATTTTATACAGACCGTTATTTTTTGTAATGTTGATAGTATCGTTGAGCCATGGAATTTTCTTCCGCACATGCGTAAGAAAATTATGCGCATTATCCGGTGAACCAAATGCTCCCAATTGCAGATAAACCGAATTCATTTCCAGATTGCTATTAGTGATAGGTGGTGTTGCGGCTGCAGATGATTCAGTGACTGCTAGTTTTGCCGGATTATTGCTATCAGTCAATATACTTTCAATTTCAACCTGACCGCTGCCGCCTGCGAGTATTCCCAATTTATAAGCTGCTGTGTAAGATAGATCGATGAGGCGGTCAGATAAAAATGGTCCGCGATCATTGAGACGCACAATAATCGATTTGCCGTTTTCCAGATTAGTTACTCGTGCGTAGCTGGGGAGCGGCAGGGTAGGGTGCGCAGCCGTCATTGCATACATGTCATAGACCTCTCCCGATGCAGTATTGTTACCGTGATAACGACGGCCATACCATGAAGCGATACCACGTTCTTTATAGGGACGAAGTTCGGTCATGGGTCTGAATTGTCTTCCCAATGCAACATAAGGTCGCATATTCGCTAAACGCAGGGGCTCAGCTTTGGGAACGGCATCCGAAACCAGATGTAAATCAGGTGGAGGGTTATCGCCCGGACCATCATCCAAATAATAACCACCGCCTTTTCTAGCAATCGAACCGGAGTTTGCATGGGTTGTTATCGAACTGGAGGAATATTTTTGTTTGGGCTGGTGATTGTACTGCGGTGTACTGCTGCAGGCTGTTAACAATGCAAAAATCAATGCTAATCCAAAAACTGGCGATGTCATTACAGATACATAATATTGAAAAGAAAATGCTGAATAACTGTTTGTCATGTTTTTATGAGTTTAGGATGTGTTTGAATACTCATTAAAATACCAAAACCGAGTAACATTGTTACCATTGATGTGCCACCATAACTGATCAGTGGAAGTGGAACACCCACCACCGGAAGGATACCACTAACCATTCCCATGTTAACAAAAATATAAGTGCAGAAAGTTAGTGTAATTGAACCGGCAATGAGGCGCGTAAACTGTGTGGAAGCATTCGCCGTAATTACCATGCAACGTCCGATCACTACTAAATATAACAATAATAATAAGGTATTGCCAATCAGTCCGAATTCTTCGGAGAAAACGGCAAAGATAAAATCGGTACTTTGTTCCGGTAAAAAATCCAATTGCGTCTGTGTGCCTTTTTGCCAGCCTTTCCCGATCATGCCGCCTGAACCGATAGCGATGGATGATTGGATCGTGTGATAACCGGCACCTAATGGATCTTGTGAAGGATCCAGCAATGTCATGATGCGTTGACGTTGATAATCGTGCATGATTGACCACAATATCGGAAGGCTACTTGCTGCTGCTACCCCTAATCCAGCAATGATACGCCATGATAATCCGGCCAGAAACAATACATAAAAACCGCTGGAGGCAATCAATAATGCAGTACCTAGATCAGGTTGTTTCAGGATCAAAAACACGGGCAACATGAGTAGTATGGTTGCGCCAATATAATCTCTCAAACGTAAAGTGATTTCGTGTTTATCGAAGTACCAAGCCATCATAAGCGGTATAGCAATTTTCATTAGTTCGGATGGCTGAATTTTTGTTACACCAACATCAAGCCAACGTCTGGCGCCATTATTAATTTCACCAAATAAAGCAACACCAATGAGTAAAACCAGTCCTATTATGTACATGGGCAATGCAAGACGCCTGATTTGTTGCAATGGAATATTGGCGACCGACCACATAACTACCAAAGCTACCAATATATTAACCATCTGATGACTGACTTTGTTGATATTGGCACCTGTGGCGCTATAGAGCACAATGAGTCCTACCGACATCAATATGAGAATTCCGACTAAAAGAAAGCCGTCGATATAACGTGTGAAATAGTACCAAATTTTTCTGATTTCAATCATAGCGTAGTCAGTTGTCGAACTATCAATGGAATATTATTTCCTCATCTTCCGACTCCATTTCCTGAAGATGTTCATGGACATGATCTGCAACAGATTCAGTAAGCTCAGCAGATTTTGTAGATGTCGATTCAGGTGATTGCCCTAATAGGAAATGATCAAATACTTGTCTGGCGATGGGTGCTGCGGTCGAGCCGCCTGTTCCGGTATTTTCAACCAACACCGCCAAGGCGATTCTGGGTGCTTCTGCGGGTGCATAAGCGATGAACATTGCATGATCGCGATGACGTTCATTGATGGATTTTTCATTGTAACGCTCTCCCTGTTTGATGCCGATCACTTGTGAGGTACCGGTTTTCCCGGCAAAGGTATAGGCTGCGTTGGTGCCTACTTTTGCAGCTGTACCGCCAGGACGGGTGACATCCACCAATGCATTTTTAACAATTTCGATATTCTTGGGTTTTAGATTAAGGTTATAGAGCAGTTTTGCAGGGATATCCTCAATATCTCCGGTTTGACTATTTTGTATTTGTTTGACCAAGCGTGGCAGATAAGCTTTTCCCTCATTGGCAATGATCGTGGTGGCAAAAGCGAGTTGTAGTGGTGTGGTCAGGTTGTAGCCTTGCCCAATGGCAACGGAAATCGTGTCTCCTGCATACCACTTCTGCTTATATTGACGCATTTTCCAAGCGGATGAAGGCAGCAATCCGGAAACTTCACCCTCGATGTCAATGCCTGTTTTCTTCCCCAATCCAAATTGACTGATAAAACTATGGATATTGTCTATTCCCAGATCGTTGGCGAGACTGTAATAATAGGTGTCGCATGAGACGACCAATGATTTGTGCAAATTAACCCTGCCATGACC
This sequence comes from Nitrosomonas sp., assembly GCA_017984435.1. GTDB lineage: Bacteria > Pseudomonadota > Gammaproteobacteria > Burkholderiales > Nitrosomonadaceae > Nitrosomonas. The sequence goes on from JAGNZK010000003.1 coordinate 64,805, forward strand.
GCCCGGTTTCCAGTCGCGATAACGACGGTCTACACCGGGCAAAGAAAAAAATCCAGGGTCACTCATGCTATATTCGGGGGTGCGTTTGCCTAATTCCAGTGCTGCCAATGCCATAAAAGGTTTAAAGGTGGATCCTGGGGGATAAACGCCACGCAACGCCCTGTTGTTCAGCGGTCTGTCAATTGACTGATTGAGCAGATTCCAGTTTTCCTGATCGATACCGCCAATAAAAAGATTGTTGTCATAACCAGGTTTGCTGACAAAAGCCAGCACTTCGCCGTTATTGGGATCTAAAGCTACCAGTGCGCCACGATGATCGCCAAAAGCTTTTTCTGCAGCTTCTTGCAATCCAAGATCCAATGAGAGGATCAAATTATTGCCCGGGGTTGGAGGGGTGCGCGATAGAACGCGGATAGAACGACCTGCGGCATCCGTTTCTACCTCTTCAAAACCGGTGATGCCATGCAATTGTTTTTCATAACTTTGTTCGATACCGATTTTCCCAATATGATGAGAGCCACGATAATTATTGACTTCTCCATCAAGCTCAAGTTGTTCCAGATCTTGATCATTGATGCGGCTGATATAGCCGATTACGTGCGATATGATTTCTTTTTCCGGATATTGACGAAATACACGTGCTTTAATTTCAACACCAGGAAACCGATAGCGATTGGTTGCAAAACTTGCAATCTCCACATCAGTCAAGCGATTGCGAATAGGTAAGCTTTTAAATCGTTTGCTTTCCTTCATCAGTTTTTTGAAGCGCTGGCGATCAATGGATGTTATTTCAATAATTGTCGCCAATTCATCCAGCGTAGATTCAATATCCGGGACTTTGCTGGGAATGATTTCTAATGCATAAGCGGAATAGTTCTGTGCCAACACTTTACCATGACGGTCATAGATTAAACCGCGATTGGGAACCAGCGGTAAAATGGAAATACGATTGGCTTCCGCCAACGTATGGTAGTGCTCTTGCTGAGAAACTTGTAAATAATAAAAACGCGTATAGAGTATTAGAAAGAATATCAATACAAATCCGGCGCTGACAGCAAGACGGTTACGAAATTTGTGCAGCTCAATCGGATGATTGCGTAATTCTACTTTATGCTTCATAACGCATTCAGGTCTGATTTTTGCTTAAGGGGTGTACTCAACAAAAAGGAGATGGGTGCCCATAATAAGATACCTGTTGCCGTAGCAAAGAAGTATTGCCAGCCAGGTAAATGGGCTCCCCCCAATACGGCAATCAGAATAATCACCGTCTGCATGACGATTAATATCAGACCAATCTGTGGCGCTTGTTGCATAAGGTTGAATATGCGCAAGCGTCGCCCAAGAATTAATGTGAGATAAACGGCAATACAATAAGCGAAGGCGTGTTGTCCCAGAATACTAGTGTTGCCGACATCCATCATTAATCCCATGCCAAAAGCGATGCTCATTCCCATTTTGTGCGGGTGATTAATACCCCAGTAAATGATTGCGATGGCTACGAAATCGGGGCGAAATAATAATATATTTTCCGGTAGCGGTAAGAAATTGAGAATGAGAGCGATAGCCAGACTGATCGCAATATATCCACCGCTGGGTGGCACATACACATCTTGTCTGAAATAATCGTCTGCGTTTAAATTTTTGTCTCTAGTTTTTTTGTGATTCAATTTTTTGTATCTCTAAAGGACCATCAGGAGCTGGTTGTACGAGCGACAAAATCAAGACTTGCCGGTTTCGATCGACCCCAGCTATGGGTGCACTGATAACTTGGGCGAAATCATCGGTTGGATCCCGTTCGATTCTGAGTACCGTTGCAACAGGGATGCCTGGAGGATACACGCCACCGATGCCGGAAGTAATCAAAAGGTCGCCTTGCTGGATATCGATGTTAACCGATAAGTAACGTAACTCCAGTTCATCGTTTTTTCCTGTTCCTGAAACAACGGAACGTAGGCTATTACGCAAAACCTGTACGGGAACAGAATGATTTTTGTCGGTGAGTAGTGTCACTTCGGATGACCAAGGATATAACCGTGTAATTTGCCCAACGATACCTTTATCGTCAATGACTGCCTGACCCAGTTGGACATTATGGTAACCGCCTTTATTGAGAGTGATTTTATGGCTGAATGGGTCGCGCGGCGTCTGTAGAATTTCGGCTAAAACGGCTTTGGCTTGGTTGTTTGTTTCAATTTGCTGAACGGCGCCGAGCAATTTGCGCAATTGGGTATTTTCAGCTTCGAGTGCATGCGATTTTAGAAGTTGTTCCCGATCTTCCAAATATTGCTGCCTGAGTTTTATGTTTTCTTCCAATAAATAAAAACTGGCAATGGATTCCTCAATCTGATCATAAATATGGGTTGGAATATAAGCAATTTTCTGCAATGGAAAAATAACAACACCGATAGTTTGACGTAGTTCGGGAAAATATTTGAAACGCAAATCTTCCGCAATGAGCAAGCAAGACAGAAAGACAAATACTAACAGCCGCGTAAACGGACCTGGTCCATGTCTGAAAAACTGAGGAGCTGTTTCCATTATGTCCAGTGTGTAGAAGTCTGGTTCTTGTTCTGATTCAGTTGGTAAAAAAGGAGCCGGTTGATAATCAAATTTTATCTAGTCGCGAGCAAAAATACCAATCGATCGATCCATATTTTCCAGCGCAATGCCAGCGCCACGCACTACACAGGTCAGCGGGTCATCGGCAACAATGACGGATAAACCGGTTTCTTCCATTAATAAGCGATCAATATCCCGTAATAGGGCGCCACCGCCGGTCATCACCATGCCTTTGTCAGCAATATCCGCTCCTAATTCCGGAGGCGTGTGTTCGAGCGCGGATTTAACAGCGCTAACAATGCTATTAAGCGGCTCGGTTAATGCTTCCAGAATCTCATTGCTGGAAATGGTAAAGCTCCTTGGAATTCCTTCCGCAAGATTACGACCTTTAACTTCAATTTCCCGCACTTCAGAGCCTGGGAAGGCCGAGCCAATTTCTTTTTTTATGATTTCTGCAGTGACTTCACCAATTAACATGCCATAGTTGCGGCGGATATAATTAATAATTGCTTCATCAAATTTATCACCACCCACGCGCACAGAATTAGAATAAACAATGCCGCCTAACGAGATCACACCGACTTCCGTGGTGCCGCCGCCTATGTCGACCACCATTGAGCCGGTAGGCGATTCAACCGGCATATCAGCACCCAATGCAGCCGCCATGGGTTCCTCAATCAATTCAACTTTGCGTGCGCCAGCACCATATGCCGCTTCACGAATGGCGCGACGTTCCACTTGTGTGGAACCGTAAGGAACACAGATTACGATACGTGGATTGGCTGAAAACAGGCGGGGAGGATTCACTTTCCTGATGAACATCTTGAGCATTTGCTCCGTGACGGTGAAATCTGCGATAACGCCGTCTTTCATAGGACGGATGGCTGTGATATTGCCGGGTGTGCGGCCTAGCATTTGTTTGGCTGCCAGACCCACTTGCTGGATCATTTTTTTGCCGTTGGCACCACTTTCTTCGCGGATTGCGACGACAGAGGGCTCATCCAGTACGATACCTTGGCCGTGAACATAAATGAGCGTATTGGCTGTACCCAGATCAATCGCCATATCTGTCGAGAAATAGCTTCCAAGAATATTGTTGTTCAAGAAATTAAACATAGTGGCAAAATCCGTTATTAGTAATTATGATTTATGACGAAAGCGAATATGACGAAAGCGAATAATAAATAAAACCATCAAAAAATAATACGCCGGTGAAACCGGGCATGATACCCTAATACTTATCCAATTATAAGGTTTACCCATTTAACATGACGCTATCTGTAGATGATGTAAAACGCATTGCTGATCTTGCTTATATTGAAATTGACGAAGGCGAGGCAAAAGCTACATTGGCCCAGTTATCCGGCATTTTTAGCCTGATTGAAACCATGCAAGCGGTTGATACATCCGCGGTGGAACCCATGTCTCACGCGCAAAGTGTGGTGCAACGTTTACGTGAAGATGAAATAACCGAAATCGATCAGCGCGAGCTATGCCAATCGATAGCGCCGCAAGTTGAAGCGGGTCTCTATCTGGTTCCCCAGGTGATTGAGTAGCTGATTAAGAAATCGCTGTGATTGGGTGAGCTGGAAGATTACAACAAAACCACCTGAAAGTATAAGAACAATAACGATTGACCATTTCTATTTCCCCTATTCGTAAATACCATGTTTAATGCCAGCCTTAAGCAGCTCTCCAGTCAACTTGCCGGGAAAAAGATTTCAAGTACTGAGCTGACAACGGAGTTTCTCAAACGCATCAGGATGCTGAATTCCGAATACAATGCGTTTATTACCGTCAATGAGGAAATAAGTCTTGCGCAAGCGCAAGCTGCGGACAAAATGCTCGCTGTGGGGCAAGCTAATCCATTGACCGGTATTCCCATCGCGCAGAAAGATATTTTTTGCGCCAAAGGCTGGTTGACAACCTGCGGTTCGAAGATGCTGTCGAATTTTGTCTCACCGTATGACGCCGGTGTTATTGAGCGTTTCAATCAAGTGGGGGCGGTCAATATTGGTAAAACCAATATGGATGAATTTGCCATGGGGTCGAGTAATGAGACATCATTTTATGGGCCCGTAAAGAACCCGTGGGATCATGCCGCAGTGCCTGGTGGCAGTTCAGGCGGTGCGGCTTGTGTGGTTGCAGCAAGACTGGCGCCTGCGGCGACCGGCACGGATACTGGTGGCTCCATCCGCCAGCCTGCTGCATTGTGCGGCATTTCCGGCATTAAACCGACGTATGGATTGGTATCACGTTATGGCATGATTGCTTTTGCCTCGAGTCTGGATCAGGGTGGGCCTATGGCCAAGTCGGCAGAAGATCTGGCACTGCTGCTGAATGTCATGGTGGGATTTGATCCGCGCGACTCGACCAGCTTGCAACGCGATGTCGAAGATTATGCACAGAATCTGCAAAAACCCTTAGCGGGCCTGCGCATTGGTTTGCCCAAGGAATATTTTGCCGAAGGCATGAGCAAGGATGTCGAAAGCGCGATAGAGAAAGCCTTGGACGAATATCGCAAACTGGGTGCGGAAATGGTCGAAATTTCATTGCCTAACGCATCCTTGTCAATTCCTGTTTATTACGTATTGGCACCTGCTGAAGCTTCGAGTAATTTATCCCGTTTTGACGGCGTGCGCTATGGTTACCGCGCAGAATCATATAGCGATCTGGGCGATATGTATCGCAAAACGCGCGCGCAAGGCTTCGGTGCAGAGGTGAAGCGGCGTATTTTGATTGGCACGTATGTTTTGTCGCATGGCTATTATGATGCCTATTATATTAAGGCGCAGAAGTTGCGCCGCCTGATCGCACAGGATTTTACCGACGCCTATCAACAGTGTGACATTATCATGGGTCCTACGACGCCTACCGTCGCTTTTAATCTGGGAGAAAAAAGCGGTGATCCGATCCAAATGTATTTGTCGGATATTTACACCAGCGCCGCCAATCTGATCGGATTGCCGGCAATGTCGATTCCTGTCGGTTTTGGCGATAAGCACCGGCCGGTCGGCTTGCATATCATTGGTAATTACTTTAGGGAAGCGCAAATGCTGAATGTGGCGCATCAATATCAGCAGGTGACCGACTGGCATTTGAAATCGCCTGTTTAAACCAATCGTTCATCCATGAAAATATAAATCTTGTCGGAAAATACATCATGCAATGGGAAATTGTCATTGGTCTTGAAGTACATACGCAGCTTTCAACGCGATCAAAAATCTTCTCGGGTGCTTCCACCGTCTATGGCGCACCGCCGAACACCCAAGCGTGTGTGATCGATTTGGCATTGCCGGGTGTTTTGCCAGTACTCAACAAAGGTGCAGTTGAACGGGCGATTAAACTGGGCTTGTCAGTGGGTGCGAAAATCAATTCGCCATCCATTTTCGCGCGCAAGAATTACTTTTATCCGGATTTGCCTAAAGGCTATCAGATCAGTCAATACGAATTGCCGGTGGTGCAGGGCGGTAGCATTCAGATTCAAGTGGGTGAGATTGAGAAAAGCATTCGTCTGACGCGTGCTCATCTGGAAGAAGATGCCGGTAAGTCGCTGCACGAAGATTTCCATGGCATGAGCGGTATCGATCTGAATCGGGCCGGCACACCGTTATTGGAGATTGTCTCAGAACCCGATATACGCAGTAGCGCGGAAGCGGTAGCGTATGCGAAAACATTGCATTCACTGGTACGCTGGATCGGTATCTGTGATGGCAATATGCAAGAAGGCTCGTTTCGCTGCGATGCGAATGTATCGGTGCGGCCATTGGGAACAGAAAAACTCGGCACGCGTTGTGAAATCAAGAATCTGAATTCATTCCGTTTTCTTGAGAAGGCGATCGACTATGAGGCCAGAAGGCAAATAGAAATCCTTGAAGATGGCGGCACAATCCGCCAGGAAACTCGTCTGTACGATGCCAATAAAGACGAAACACGCACCATGCGCACCAAGGAAGATGCCAATGACTATCGCTATTTCCCCGATCCGGATTTATTGCCGCTGGAAATTCCGCAAAGCTGGATTAATCAACTAAAAGAAGCGCTCCCGGAATTACCCGCAGCCAGGCGTAACCGCTATATCACTGAATTTGGTTTGTCGGCTTATGATGCCGGTATTTTGACCGGTACGCGTGAAGTGGCGGATTACTTTGAGGATGCAGTAAAACAATTGCCTTCACAGGCTAAGCTCTGTGCCAACTGGATTATGGGTGAGGTCACCGGACAGTTGAATAAAGAAGGTGTTGAAATTACCGCTTGTCCTATTAAACCCGCGCAACTCGCTGCACTGTTAGCACGTATCAGTGACAGCACTATTTCCGGCAAAGCCGCCAAGACGGTTTTTGAAAGCATGTGGCAGGGCGAGCTGGATAGAGATATCGATGCCATCATAGCAGCCAAGGGTTTGAAGCAAATCTCCGACGACAGTGCTATTGAAAGATTGGTAGACGAAGTATTGGCCGCCAACGCACAACAAGTTGTCGATTACCGCAACGGTAAAGAAAAAGCCTTCAATTCACTGATTGGTCAGATCATGAAGGCTACCCAGGGTAAAGCCAATCCGGCGCAAGTAAATGCCATTTTGAAGAAAAAATTGACTGGATAAGTCTGCGCGTTTGAGAACCGTGGATTTGTTGACGGGTTGACGAAGAAATCAAAAATAAGGTCTACTCAGTTGTTAGCTGAATGAATGCAACGACATCGGAGTAATTGCACATTTCTGATATTTATTCATTGATAGTGCAATGACTTTTAATCGAATAGTGATATTGTCGCAACATAGGAACTTGCTTTGCATCAAATTTGGCAAAAACCGTTATTTTTATCACAGCGTAAATCATTTTGATTCTATAACCTTATCGATTTCTCTGTGAGCATTTCACTCAACTTTATCGGAGTGACCCTACTTGAATCTCTTTCGGGTTTAATTCCTCGCTCCTTGCGGCGGGGTGCTTCATTCTCTACAGACGACTTAACCACAACTATGATTGAACAATCTCATACATCAGCATCATACCAAGCAGAACTGAGTGGTAGCGAGCATCGCATTGCTTATCTTGTATGTAAGGATTTATCTACGAAAGAGATGAGTGTGTAATTATCTTCCATAGTTCTACATGGCAGGGATGTTTTGCCCATAAAATCTTTTAGAATGGCAATGTTCTGAGGATAAATGCCATCTATTTTTAAGAAAGTAGATTTGGTAAAATTATTCCTCACTTAAATTAAATAGATAGCGGTATCTTTGTTGTCTGTTTATTCGCCTAATTGTGAGTCTCAAAAGAAGAATAAGGGTATGATGATGACTCAAGTCAATGGTCTAAGCTCGGTACCTGTGGTTCATACAATTTAAGTAAACCTAAAAACATGACTGAGCAATCTCACATAAAAATCCGCGTACTGGTAGCAGAGAGCTTTGAGCTTGTACGTATGGGTTTGCGTGTATTGTTTGAAAATCATCCGACCATACGCTTGGTTGCGGAAACCAATTGCATCGAAGATTTATTTGGTTTGGCCGTGCAACATAAACCGGACGTGGTTCTCGTTGACTTACAATTAAACAACGGTAATTGTGCCGAATATATTCCCAAGTTGCTGAATGTTTGTCCAAAAAGTAAAGTGCTGGCTTTTTCCCATCACAATAGTGAGCATACGTATTTGCAAACATTTCGTTCAGGAGCGGTCGGTATTATCAGCAAACACCATTCTTCCGAATTGCTATTGAAAGCCATTTATGCGATTCACGCAGGCCAAGTTTGGTTTGATCGCAGTATTACCAAGTTGTTATGGCAAGCGCAGTTTGATGCTGCTGTAGTGCCGGAAATACAAACCGATACCCAAGCATCGTATCAATCAAAGTTGAGTGATGGCGAACGTCAAATTGCCTATCTGGCATGTCGAGGTTTATCCGCTAAAGAGATAAGCGCGCAATTATTTATTGCGGAGAAAACCGTACGCAATCAGTTGTCAATCATTTATAAGAAGATTGGCGTCAAGAAACAGATTGAGCTATGCCTGCAAGCTCCTCTATATGATTACTTTGAAGATTCAAATTCGTAGGACATTTTGCCCGGAAGATGCTGAGAGATAGCTGTATTTTTGGGACAAATGACATCTATTTCCCAGAAAATGGACTTGATATAATCATCTTCCCGTCAAATTAGAGAGATGACAATCATTAATTCCTACAGTCCATCTATCAGATCATAAATTAAAAACAAAAACCTTGATTGATTTGCCGGGGCGTACTTTTCGTACACGTTGCATTGGGTATGCACTTTTTCACATTTAAGGAGGATGGTTAAAATGTCGTTTCAGCCTAGCCAACTTGGTTACATCATGGCGTTTCCCAAGAGCATTGATGCTACGCCATATACGTCACACAATGCTTTATTCAGGCGGTTATTCATAGCATTTTTTCTCATATTGACGTCATCTTTATTACTGATTGGCAAGAGTGATGCTGCAGAGCATATTATTCGATTAACAACAGAAGAAACCCGGGATGATGGGTTTGGCAACAAACTGCTGGCCTACAAGATGTTAGGCCATGTGGTGGATGGCGTGGATATTACAGATCATTATAGTGCGGTAGCGACAATTCCCGGGCCAACAATCTTGTTAACCGAAGGTGACACGGTTAAGCTGACTATTCTGAATGAAATCCCCGGTAATGCCTCCGCGGTTGCAGGTATCAGCAAGCAAGTCAGCGTGCATGTTCATGGTGTTCACTACAACATCCTCAGCGATGGTACGCTCAAAGTAATCAACAATCAGCTTGATGAGGGAGCGGGGGCCGGACCGGAAGATACTTTCGCATTCTATGAATATGAATGGAATGTTGCACCGGGAACTGCGGGTACCTGGCCATATCATGATCATAATTTTGAGAGTCATAACGGTTCGGAAAATAAAGGGCTTTTTGGTGCAATCATTGTTAATCCGATCGGTTCTCCCAGCTTTGCCAAAGAGTATGTGCTCTATCTGGGTGACGACGCTTTCTGGGGGATGGAAATCGATGGAATTACCAAAAAACAATCCAAGCATGGTGTCAATCCGCCACTGGCTGCTCTAAAAAACAGCGATGTCCGCTTTCATCTGATTGCTATGGGTACTGACATCCACAAGTTTGTGCTGAATGGTTATCAGTGGTTCGATCCGGGAACGCATAACCTTATTAATCAAGTCGCAATTGGTCCGCTTGAGAAGCATGTATTTACTGTCAAAGCGAAACAAAGTACACGCTATATGGATAACCACCTGTCCAATAAGTTAATGGGCATGGCAGGTAAATTTAATGTGCAGTAAACAAGCGGATAAGCATACAGAAGATAAGGATAACATGATGAACAAAAAGAATATTCCTGGATTAAGAAATCCAGCCTCAATGCTGACGGTTTTGATACTGTTTGCTGTGATGTTTCTGATATCACCAATGGCATGGGCAGCAACGCATTATTTTACACTGACCGCTAAAACCTTACCTAACGGTCAATTAGGCTATGCATTGGGTGGCACCGAAGGTGGCAGCGATGCAGAAGCTGCCATTCCCGGTCCGGCACTATTTGTAAAGCAGGGCGATGTGGTGAGTGTGACACTTTTTAATGATACCGCATCCGAAGTGGGTTTTAAGGTGCCCGGTCTAAAAAACAAGAACACTACGAGAACGCGTCCGGGACAAGTTCAAAAGTATACGGTTCAGGCGAATAAAGCGGGCACGTATGTGTACCATGGCGATGGAAAAGAGCTCCTGGGTTTGTTTGGTGCACTGGTTGTCGATAAGGCCAATGGTCCGATTGACAGCTATGTTGATGATAATGGCAGCATTATTCCAGTCACAAAAGCGAATTTGGATAAACAATTCGTTTTGTTCATGGTCGGTTCAACTTTCTGGGGAACCGAGATATCCGGTGACGGTACACAGCAAAAACCGTTATGGACCAATCCAAACCTGGGTGCCATAGAGAATGATATTGTTCGTTTTCATATTCTGTCCGTGGGACCCGGCCATACATTCCATTTGCACGCGCATCGCTGGCTTAAAACCGGAACAAATACGGTCATCGATACTAAATTACTGGACGAAGGCTCGGATACCCATACATTTACCATCAAAGCAGGCAGCGGTGTGGGTGCCGGAGATTGGCAATATCATTGCCACTTGTTTGCCCATATGGAAGCAGGCATGCACGGCAGTTTCAGAGTTGATCCAATGGGTGGTAGCGGTGTCAGTATTGCAGGTGCATCCCCTTACGGCAGAATTTTACTGGGTACGAAAGACGAACCCGGTCTGGTAACTTTTAAAGTATCCGACGAACCTGCCAGCTGGTTTAGAAGCGCGCGTGGTGATGCGATTGTTGGATTGCCTTACGACATTAAAACAAAATCCCTGGAAGTGATGTCTCCGGGCAGTAGTGTCCACTTCATCATGTCTGACACCAATGCCGTGCACACCATCAGCTCTCTGTTATGGCCTACGGGCGCGCATCACATGCCTTTCGATCAAACCGATGCTTATCGGGGCGGCGCGATTGTGAAATTGGATACGCCGGGACTGTATGTATTTACTTGTAAAGTACATCCTTACATGTTCGGTGCGGTTATTGTTGATGATCCTAATACGGAAGGGTTGGATCTGGGGAATCCGGAGGCTGACTATAAAATTGATCTGGTGACCGGTATCAAAGGTTTACCGACCAGTAGTGATCTTGCCATCCGTTTGCTGAAAACATTCTTCATTGCCACTTCACCAAGTAACTGGCAGGATTATTCATCCGGTCTGTGGAATGTCAGATTTCCTACGCTGCCTGTTAGAATTTCAGGAACGCCATTCGGCAATATCGTTGATGGTGGACTGGCGGCGCCGCTGACGATTCTGAATGTGAATAATCAAGCGCTTTCGACACCTGTTCCTCCGACGACACCTGGCGTCGGAGAGGTTTGGGTCAATACCCAGTTTGAGAAAACTGCCGGTAAATACAAACCGGGTACCACAACTGTGATTGATGCGACCAATTGGACAGTTAAACGCAAAGTTGCGTTGCCTCACATCAACAACAATAATCCGCATAACATGTGGTCTAATCGGGATCAATCGGTTATTTATCAAACACAATGGTTTGATAACAAATTCACGATGATTAATCGTGAAAATGGCAAATTAATCAAAAATATTAAAGTGGGGTATTCACCTTCTCATGTGGTGACATTACCGACTACGGATGATATTACAATCGCGATCAACGGCGAGAATGGTATCTCTGTCATTCCGGTGGGCACCACAAGGGTCACCAAAATGATGCCGACGCAGGCGCATGGACATATCTCCGCTAATCCGCATGGTCATTGGATTAGCGCCGATGGTTCCAAAATCGTGACACCTAACATCAACACCAATGATATCGGGATTTATAACGCCGCCGATGGCGATATACAGGCTCGCACGCCAACAGGACAAAATGCGCCCGGCGCTCATCCGATTGCAATTGGCATGATGCCGGATTCCAGCAAAATTTACGCCGCCAATCTGCTACATCACACGCTCAGTGTGGTGAATGGTAATACCGGCGCATTGATGAAAACCATCAATCTCATTGCCGATTATAATCCGATCAACGGATCGTTTGCAGACAATGATGGTAATGGAAAAATTGCTGTTGGCGTACTGCCAATTCAATCGCCTGTTTCTCCGGATGGTAAAGCAGTGGTAATTGCCTCAACGGGTGGACAGATTGTCATTGTCGATACAGCGACTGACACCATTGTCAAATCGCTGGATTGCGACCCGGGTTGCCACGGCGCTAACTTTGGTGCGAAACAAGGTGGCGGTTATTATGCTTATGTCACGAGCAAATTTGGTAACAGACTTACTGTCGTAGATATCGACCCGAATGGAGATGGCGATATAAAGGATGCAGACATCGTTGGCTATGTTTCTTTGGTTGACAGCGAAGATACCGCTAAAGATGATACCGTTGTTGGCTTGCCAGGATTTGGTGGTCAGGGAGTACTGGCTGTTCCGAATGTCTATAATGGCTGGGTACAAAACCTTCCTGCAATTTGGAAAAATGATCTGACTGCTGCACAGCAAAATCCAATAGACTAATAATTAACTTCCGTTGAGGCAGTTTCTAATTACGGCTACCAGATTAATACTGGTAGCCGTTTTTTATTCATATCAAGCAAACGTGGCGATGGGGAAGTCGATTGGTTTGGCAGCGGGAACTGGGGCTGATAGAACAAACGCTGCACAACTGGGTGAAATTGGCAACGGCAGGCAAACTTAACGGTACGAGTACCAAGATTGTTACACCGGAATAAATGGATCTATCCCGGTTACGTACTGAGAACGTAAGGCTGAAATGGGAATGTGAGATCCTAAAAAAAGCAACGGGAATATTCCCTTGCCGAGATGTGTACGATATTCGATTGGTGTCGAACGGCTAGAATCTACTAGGGAAAAATAAAAAGCCACTGCCTGTTGCGGTTGGCTCTTGAATCCACCAGCTTGATTGATCTCCAGTCAAACGGAATTTTTATTATTGACTGTGACGGGAACAATCTCCCGAGATTTTCCCGTTAAATTTAATTTCTTTCGGGTTTAATTCCTCACTGCTTGCGGTGGGGTGCTTTATTCAAGATATTTATTTCTGCCGTATCTTTAAAGGTTTCGCCGAGTCTGTATGAAACAAATAGGGTTCAGCGAGTCCGAAACCTTGAACGTAATCGACGCCTATTTCTTCCAGCAATTGCAATGTTTCGGTATCTTCTACCCATGCAGCGATGGTTTTTAATCCCATGATATGTCCAATGCGATTAATGGATTCAATTATCGCGCAATCAACGGTATCAGTGAGTATGCCCTTGACCAGTCGTCCATCGATTTTTAGATAGTCCAATGGGATATCTTTCAAATAACTAAAGGAAGATAAGTTACTGCCAAAATCATCTATTGAGAAACGGCAGCCCAGTTCTTTAAGGGTTGAGATGAATTTTATGACATGTTTCAGATCGGTTAATGCAACATTCTCAGAAATTTCAAAGCAGATATTCGACGGGTTTCTTTTGTAGGTTTTGAGTTTGTCAACTACAAAATTAAGAAAATTCTCATCGCTTAACGCGTATCCTGATAAATTAATCGCGTATATATTCTTGGATTGGTTATAAAAACGAGCCTCGAGCAATTCGAGAGATCGCTCCACTACCCAGCGATCGATTGTCAGCATCTGATCGTAACGCTCGACAGAAGGAAGGAATGAACCGGGTAAAATGAGTTGGTTCTGCTCGCCTTGTAGACGCAAGAGAAATTCACCATGTTCTTCAAGCGCATTTTTATTGGAGAGCGCGATGATCGGTTGAAAATATAAACACAATCGCTGATCGGCTATCGCTTTTTGTATGCGTGGCAACCATTGCATAGTACCGGATTTTTTTTGTAACCCGCTATCATTCGCTTGATAGACATGGACCCGATTTCTTCCTTCATTTTTAGCGGTATAACAAGCGCTATCGGCGGCACTTAATACTTTTGCAAAGCCTTCATTATTATGAGTGATTGGGAATAATCCAATGCTGACACCAATAGTGAAGGTTTTATCCTGCCAGTAATAACGGAAGCTTTGTACTAATTCACGGAGCGTGTTGGCAACTTGGAGCGCCTCATTCTGTGGGCAGTGTTCCAGGATAATGCCAAACTCATCGCCACCAAGGCGTGCCAAAGTGTCTCGGGTACGTAGCTTGGAGTGCAGTAGTGCTGTCACTTGGCGCAACAATTCATCGCCTGCACTATGCCCACAAGTATCATTGACGATTTTAAATTGATCCAAGTCAAGATACAAAAGTCCATGGATATCATTTTTGCGAATCGATGTCAGAATTTTACGCAAGCGATTTTCAAATTCATCGCGATTTAACAAGCCAGTCAGAGAATCATGTGCTGCTTGATAGGCGAGTTTTTGAGTCAGTTGACGTTGTTTTGTCACATCCCGGAAAGTGAGGACAGTTCCGATCACATTTTTTTTATTATTCTGAATCGGCGCAACAGAATAATCGATAATACATTCCTGTTTGTCTTTGCGAATCAGTATGCATTCCTGATTTCTTTTGGATTTCTTTAATGCATTTAGACAGTTGGCAAGTGGATCTTCAATGAGTGCTTGTGTGCTTATTTCCTTAATGCGAAAAATATGCTGTAAAGGTGCATCACTCGCATCCTGGTTACGCCAACCGGTGAATAGTTCTGCGACTGGATTCAGATAGGTAATGTTTCCCAAGGAATCCGTGGTGATAACTGCATCACCGATACTGGCTAATGTGACTTGAAAGAGCTCTTTTTCCTGATACAAAATATCATTGGATAGCGCCAGTGCTTCAGTACGTTCTATCACACGTTGTTCTAATAGCTCTTTCGCATTTTGCAATGCTTTTTGCGTCAGATCTTTTTCTGTAATTTGTTCCTGTAACTTGAGGTTAATGGCACTTTGGCGATCTTGGGATTGGAGTAAACGATTTAATAGATCAAAATTACTGAACCGTAAATTCAGTGAATTGGTAAGTGTTTGATGTAATCGATGCGAGATTCTCCCCATGATGGAAACGAAAAGTAGATAAGTCAGGGCTATCGCAATACTGGTATCACTCTCATGAATCACTACCTGATAGATGAAAGGGATGGCAACGGGTACTGCGAAAGCTGGGAAAGCGCCTTTGTAGGATGATAAGGTGGCTGTTGCCCCTGCGATCATGCCCCCCAGTAAATAAGCAAGAAACAATTGATGCAATGCGCTGTTACCCACAAAAAAGATACCTCCGGCGATACCCCACAGTAGTCCTGATAGTAAGACGCCGGATATAAAAAGATGTCCCCAAGTAACTGACTCAGTAACCGAGGGATCTTTACGGAAAAAGGATCTGACTAACAGAAATCTAATAAGAGTCAGCAGGTAGGTTGCTGCTAACCAGTTTAATAGCCAATCTTTGGAAATATAATTCCAGAAAACAAAAACTAATGCGGTTGAGATAATAAGCGTCGCAAAAAGTGCTTTAGTAGCTTGCTGATAAAGCAATTTTATCTGTTCGGCAAGAAGCGCGGCAGAATGATTGGATTGCTGAAACTTAGAATCTTCATTGTAATTATCCAGCATCGATTCCTTGTAATCATTTTTCATCACAGATCAACTATGGAAAATTTACATACTCTATAAGTTAATTTTCCGGTGAAACGAATGGATGGAAGTAAGTTTAATTTAATTTTGGAAGATTGCGTCTTAAATGTAAAAGCGCTCATTAAATTAAGTTGCTCAGGTTGGTAAAGACAAAACTCACATTCCTGTATTGTTTTATGTCGGATAGATCTTATTGACAGAGAAAAAATTATACTCAAGAATCCAGATAAATAACAGAATCACTAGATATCATCATTACTAATAGCAAAACTACTAGGAATAAAATGATCAGATCAAATAGTGTTACCGCTCATTCTTATCATGGTTGTTTTTGTCATTTCTGTTATTTTTTGTTGTGTTTCTCAGTTCCTGTATCAAGTGCTGGCATCGCGATAATGGAACAGAGTGTCAAGGAGTTGGGACAGGCGTTTTCCGGTGCCCCGACCAATATCGAAGATGGCAGCATGGTATTTTTTAATCCTGGTGCGATGAGTCAAGTCCGAGGCAGATTATTATCGGTATCGGGATATATCGTAGCACCATCGATAAGCTTTCAAAATAGTTCTTCACATTTGAGTCCGTTACTTGGTGGCGCGCCTCTCAAAGGCGGCAATGGCGGGGATTCGACAAATCCGATTTTTATTCCGAATTTTTATTATGTTCAGGAACTGACAAAGCGGATAACAGCCGGTCTTGGCATTAATATGCCATTTGGTACACGAAATAGCTATCACTCGGATTGGCAAGGGCGCTATCAGGCGATCGATTCAGAAATTATGACCGCAAATTTCAATCCATCTTTATCGTTCAAGGTGACGGAGAAATTTTCGGTGGGTGCCGGTTTCAATGTGCAATACCTGCAATCCAAGCTTACTAACGCGATCGATTTTGGAACAGCTTGTCTTCCGGCTATGGGGCCGATACCTTGCGCCAATCAGGGATTGCTGCCGCAAGTAGCAGACGGGCATGCTTCCCTGAAAGGGGACAGCGTGGGATTTGGTTATAATTTCGGTGCGTTTTATGCCCTGGATCAAGATACCCGCTTAGGTGTCAGCTATCGCTCCAGGATTGCACATGACGTGCATGGCAATGCGAATTTTTCTGTGCCTGATAACGCGATGCTTCTGGCACAAAATGGCCATTTCATTGATACCAATGCGCGTACGTCCGTCACATTACCCGATAATGTTTTATTTGGTTTTTCTCACCGCCTTAATCCCCGCTGGACTATTTCTGCAGATGCGATGTGGACGCATTGGAGTTTAATCCGCGAACTCCGGACAGACTTCTCATCGGCACAACGCGATGATGTGCTGGACTTAAAATGGCAAGATACGTGGCGATATGCTGTTGGTGTCAATTATTTTTCCGCAACCAACAAATGGATGCTGAGAAGCGGGTTTGCTTATGATCAGACGCCCGTTCTAAATTCACAGCATCGATCACCGCGCATTCCTGATAGTAGTCGCTATTGGCTGACCGCCGGTTTTACATATGCCGTACTAAAGAATGTCAATATACATGGTGCTTATGCACATTTGTTCATGGATGATGCTGCTATCAATAGGCGAGGGGCAACGGGTGATTTTCTTGTGGGACAATACTCCGAACAAGCCAATATCGGCGGACTGCAAATGGATTGGCGCTTTTGATCTCATCTGCGTGTCGATACATCATATCGACAGATAGTTTTCTGAAAATTATCATTGATTGCGGTATCTTATAGTGACCAATAGTTTTGGCGCTACAGGAAATTCTTACCATTCATAGAAACTGAGACAATCCATGGATAAAAAAGTACAAATCAATTTCTGGTTTATCATCGTGGCGATACTGAGTTTGCTATTGATACAGAATCTGTATACGCAATACACCCACGTTAAACCTATTCCATACAGTCATTTTCAACATTTACTGGAGCAGGGGAGTGTGGCTGAAATTGCGATTACCGAGCATCAGATCTTTGGTACGCTCAAGGAAAAACACGCCGATGGATTTAAGGATTTTGTGACCACAAGAGTTGAACCCGGATTGGCGGAAATACTGGATAAGCATAATGTGGTATATACCGGCGTTGTTCAGAGCACGTGGTTACGAGATTTACTCTCCTGGATTGTGCCAACGGCTATTTTTGTCGGTATCTGGTTATTTATCATCCGGCGTATGGGCAACAATATGGGCAGCGGGTTGATGTCGATTGGTAAAAGTCACGCCAAAGTGTTTGTGGAAAAAGAAACCAAAGTAACCTTTCATGATGTGGCAGGCGTGGATGAAGCCAAAGAGGAATTGGTGGAAATTGTCAATTTCCTTAAAAATCCGGCAGATTATGGCCGTTTGGGTGGGCGGGCGCCTAAAGGCATATTGCTGGTTGGTCCGCCGGGTACCGGCAAAACATTACTGGCGCGTGCTGTGGCGGGTGAAGCCGGGGTACCGTTTTTTTCTATTTCCGGCTCGGAATTTGTCGAGATGTTTGTTGGCGTGGGAGCCGCCAGAGTGCGTGATTTGTTTGAGCAGGCACGGCAGATGGCGCCAGCTATCATTTTTATTGATGAACTGGATGCGCTGGGTCGGGCCCGGGGTGCTTACGGCTTGGGAGGAGGACATGACGAAAAGGAACAAACGCTGAATCAATTGCTGGCCGAGCTGGATGGTTTTGATTCCAGCAGTGGGATTGTGTTGCTGGCGGCTACCAATCGGCCGGAAATTCTTGATCCGGCATTATTGCGCGCCGGACGGTTTGATCGCCAAGTGCTGGTGGATCGGCCCGATAAGCTGGGACGTGAGCAAATTCTGGCGGTGCATGCAAAGAAAGTGAAATTGCATACGGATGTCAAAATCGAACAAATCGCCGCTTTAACCCCTGGATTTACCGGCGCAGATTTGGCAAACCTGATTAATGAAGCGACTTTGCTGGCGACACGGCGTGCTGCCACGTCCGTCACCATGGATGATTTCAACAATGCCATTGAACGCATCGTAGCCGGTCTGGAGAAACGTAATCGTTTGTTGAATCCTAATGAGCGAAAAGTGGTCGCATTTCATGAATTGGGGCATGCGATGGTGGCGCTGGCACTGCCCGGCACGGACGAAGTGCACAAAGTATCCATTATTCCGCGCGGTGTCGGCGCATTGGGCTATACCATTCAACGTCCGACGGAAGATCGTTTCCTGATGACGCGCGTGGAACTACAAAATAAAATGGCGGTGTTGCTGGGTGGGCGTGCTGCCGAACAAGTCGTGTTTAGCGAAGTATCTACCGGTGCGGCGGATGATCTGGTACGTGCCACCGATATTGCCCGTGCCATGGTGCTGCGGTATGGCATGAGTGAGGCCTTGGGGCATGTGTCGTATGACCGCGAACAGTCTGCTTTCCTGCAAACGAATGTTCCTATGCCGCAGAATCGCAATTACAGCGAAGAAACAGCTAATAAGATTGATATCGCGGTACGCGCATTGGTCGATCAGGCATTGGAGTGTGCTGTGAATATCCTGCAAACTAACCGAACCTTGCTGGATCAAACTGCGGAAGAATTATTGAAAACTGAAACACTCAACCAACCTGAAATCATCAAGCTGAAACAGATGATCACTGCTAATGCATCGAGACGCGCTACGACCCAATAAAAATCAATATAAACCAAACTTTCGGAGAAAAGTGGATTAAAATTGATGTTTGTCGGATTTTAGGAATATTTGTCAGTTCATAACAGCAAGTTTTATGGTTAAAATCGGATCTGGTCAACTTATTGATGATAATATCAACAATAATCAGATGCTCATCGATTATTTAACGCTGATGGGGAATATTTGATTCGTTACAAAGTGCTGAGGCTGTTGTTCTTTCGTTGTTTCTTCAGATAAATTTCACTATCTAGTATGCCACCTGAAACTTTAATTGAGGTCAATGACCTGAATTTTTCCTACGACACGCGCGCGATTTTGCGAGGTGTCGATATGACCATGCCACGTGGCAAAGTCATCGCCATTATGGGCGGTAGCGGCTCAGGTAAAACTACGTTACTTCGATTGATCAGTGGCGCAATTCAACCAACCTCCGGTTATGTGAAGTTTGCCGGAGAAGTGGTGCATGAGCTTGATCGTGACGCACTTTTCAAGTTGCGGCGCAAGATGGGGATGTTGTTTCAGTTCGGCGCATTGTTTACGGATTTATCGGTTTTTGACAATGTCGCATTTCAGATGCGCGAGCATACCAATTTGCCGGAATCCATGATTCGTGATCTGGTACTCATGAAACTGCACGCCGTGGGTTTACGCGGGGCGCATCATTTAATGCCCAATGAGTTATCCGGCGGGATGGCGCGGCGTGTGGCTTTGGCGCGTTCCATCGCGTTGGATCCGATGCTGATTATGTACGATGAACCATTTACTGGGCTTGATCCGATTTCATTGAGTGTCATCGGAAATTTGATTCGCCGGTTAACCGATGCACTCGGCATGACATCGATCGTGGTGACTCATGATGTACAGGAATCCCTGAAAATTGTGGATTATGTTTATTTTATTGCAGATGGTGTCATCGCAGCCCAGGGTACACCGAAGGAAGTGCGCGAATCGATCGCACCTTTTGTGCATCAGTTCATACATGGTGAAGAAGATGGACCGGTACCGTTTCATTATTCCGCTCAGGCGTATCAAAAGGATTTGAATTTGGAGGGCGGGCTTGCCTAGACGTATCGTATCCGGCATTCGGAATGTCGGCCATCGGGTGATTGACAGTGTCTGGCGGTTGGGTATGGCCAGCCGTTTTTTTATCCTGGTATTATTAAAATCCGGCACCAGCCTGCGCCGTTTTAATTTGGTTGTACGTGAATTGTATTTCACCGGTGTCTTGTCATTGATTATTATCGTGGTATCAGGGCTTTTTGTCGGCATGGTGCTGGGTTTGCAAGGCTACGAGACACTACAGAAATATGGCTCGGAATCAGCGGTTGGTACGTTGGTGGCACTATCTTTGGTGCGTGAACTGGGGCCTGTCGTGGCGGCGTTGTTATTTGCCAGCCGTGCGGGTTCAGCGATTACCGCAGAGATTGGATTAATGAAAGCCACGGAGCAATTGGCAGCGATGGGAATGATGGCGGTTGATCCGATTGCGCGAGTGGTGGCGCCGCGTTTTTGGGCTGGCGTAATTTCCATGCCGTTTCTGGCGGCGATGTTTTCGGTGATGGGGGTTTTTGGCGGCTACCTGGTTACCGTGGTATTTATTGGCGTGGATGAAGGTTCCTATTGGTCGCAAATGCAGAGCGCGGTTGATTTTCGTTTTGATATCATAAATGGTTTTATCAAAAGTTGTTTCTTCGGCGTGGCGGTTACTGCCATTGCGGTTTTTGAAGGTTATGATGCGCCGCCGACTGCGGAAGGCGTGTCAGGGGCGACAACGCGTACGGTCGTAACTTCGTCATTAGTCATTTTGGGACTTGATTTTATTTTGACCGCTTTCATGTTTAGAGGGGTGAGTTAATGCAGCGGACAACAATGGATTTATGGGTGGGATTGTTTGTGGTCACGGGTATTATCGCGCTCATGATATTGAGTCTTAAAGTCGGTAATCTGAATGTTTATAATCCTTCACAAAGCTACATCCTTACCGGAAATTTTGAGAATATCGGTGGTTTGAAGGTTCGCGCGCCGGTCAAAAGCGCCGGCGTGGTGGTAGGACGAGTAACCGACATTCAGTTTAGTACGCAGACTTATGATGCCGTGGTAACCATGAGTATGGATAGTCGTTTCCCGTTCCCCAAAGATACTTTCGCCAGCATCCTGACATCAGGATTGCTCGGCGAGCAATATATCGGGCTAGCTGCGGGCGGGGATGAAGCGCAGTTAAAGGATGGTGATAAAATTATGAAAACCAATTCGGCCATGGTGCTTGAAGAATTGATCGGACGTTTTTTGTTTAATAAGGCATCGGAGGATGATTCTTTTTGATTGAACGGATATTTGTTAAATTTATTCTTGTTGGTTTAACATTGCATATTACTTAAAATTTTGGTGAGAGAACGATGAAAAGATTTATTGGGATAATTGGTTTAATACTTTCTAATTTGTTGGTATTTCCTGCATGGTCAATGGATCTTGCGCCTGATAGGCTGGTTGACAGAACAGTTCAGGAAGTCATGGATATTATTCAGAAAGATGAAGAATTAAAGAATGGCAACAAAGAAAAAATGCTCGATTTGATCGAATCTAAAATATTGCCGCATTTTAATTTTACGCGCATGACACAACTCGCCATGGGGCAGCACTGGTCAGCCGCTGCGCCGGAGCAGCAAAACAAGCTGGTACATGAATTTCGCACATTGTTAGTACGCACTTATTCGAATGCATTGACGAGTTATCAGGATGAAACGATTAAAGTAAATCCCATACAATCGCTGGGTGATCGCGTGGAAACCATGGTACGTACTGTCGTCATTCAAGGTAATGGAAAACAACCGGTGCCGATTGATTACAACATGGAAAAAAAACCGGATGGCTGGAAAGTTTATGATGTGACGGTTGCCGGTGTAAGCCTGGTGACAAATTATCGTGGAACCTTTAATAGTCAAGTGCGCAAGGGCGGCATTGAGGGGCTGTTGAAAACATTATCGGACAAGAATAAATCCTTGGAAGGCAAAAAGTAATATCAACCGGTGAGTAATCTGAATACTTTATCTGCAATGGTTTCTTGTGATGGCGATAGAATTATCGTGCAAGGGTCTGTTACCATTGATAATGTTGTCGCTCTAACGCAACAAGGGGTAGCTCTGTTTGACGAGCATCATCGGGTAATTGACCTGGATAAAGTGACCGGTGTTGATTCAACCGTTATCAGTATGTTGCTGGAATGGTTACGTGCAGCGCGTCAAAAATGCTATTCATTACAGTTTATCAATATGCCCGCAAGCCTTGAAAGCCTGATTCAACTATATGGGGTAGCGGAATTGATCCTGGTTCCTGTGAATAAGACCACGGATCAAAGCGCCGCCTGATCAGGTAGCGCTTTGATATATCGGGAATCTTAAGCACTATTTTCTCTAATTAATCCATCCGATGTTGCCAGCTATTGAAGTCAAGCAAGTGTGCAAGCGCTATGGCGATTTGTGTGTATTGACTGATATTGATCTTGAGGTTCACACGGGGGAATTTTTTGCTTTATTGGGTCCGAATGGTGCCGGTAAAACGACCCTGATCAGTATTATCGCCGGCCTGTCTCTGGCCAACAGCGGTTCAGTCAATGTCATGGGGCACCATGTCACCACGCACTATCAACAAGCCCGTCTAAATTTAGGTATCGTGCCGCAAGAATTGGTATTTGATCCTTTTTTCACGGTACGTGAAACCTTGTTAATACAATCGGGCTATTACGGTATCAAGGCAAATACGCGCTGGGTGGATGAAATCATTGAGCGTTTGGATCTGACCGATAAGGCTGATGTGAACATGCGTGCGTTGTCGGGAGGTATGAAACGCCGTGTTCTGGTTGCGCAGGCATTGGTGCATAAGCCGCCGGTGATTATTCTGGATGAACCGACAGCCGGCGTGGATGTTGAATTACGTCAGACACTGTGGGATTTTATCAAGCAACTCAATCAGGATGGCCATACCATTGTTTTGACCACGCACTATCTGGAAGAAGCAGAAACATTATGCAATCGTGTTGCCATGCTTAAGGAAGGAAAAATCGTTGCATTGGATAGCACGCAAAATCTGATTGGGAAAATGGCGGTAGGGAAGTCAATACGCTTGAGATTGTTACCGGACACACTGCCGTCAACACTGCAACCGTTACAAATCAGTCATAACGATGGCATATACGAACTCCGAATTGAAAACTACGCACAGGTGGAATCCATTTTGTCGTCATTACGCGCTGCGAATTGCCAGATACTGGAGATGCATTTGCAGCAACCTGATCTGGAAGATGTCTTTGTCAGTATCATGACGGAAAGCGGAAATCCATCAAAATGACTGGTTTTCTTACATTACTGTATAAGGAATTGCTGCGTTTCTGGAAAGTGGGTTTCCAAACGGTCTTGGCGCCGATGATATCTACTTTATTGTATCTGCTGGTTTTCTTTCATGTGCTGGAAGCGCATGTGGAGGCTTATCCGGGGATAGCTTACACCACTTTCCTGATTCCCGGACTCGTGATGATGGCGGTCATACAAAATGCGTTTGCCAATTCATCTTCCAGCATAATTCAGTCCAAAATCAGTGGCAATATTGTATTTATCCTGTTGTCGCCATTGTCCTATCAAGCTATATTTTTTGCGTATATTCTGGCGTCTGTAGTGCGGGGATTGTTGGTCGGTTTGGGTGTTTATTTGGTGACGCTGATATTTTTTGATATTCCGCTGCAATTGCCTTTGTGGGCATTGTTGTTTGTCATTCTGGGTAGCGCGATACTCGGTGCATTGGGTTTGATCGCCGGTATCTGGGCGGATAAATTCGATCAATTGGCAGCGTTTCAGAATTTTATCATTCTACCATTGACATTCTTATCCGGCGTGTTTTATACCGTACATTCACTACCTGTCGGTTGGCAATACTTGTCTCATCTCAATCCGTTCTTTTATATGATCGACGGATTTCGCTACGGCTTCTTTGGCATATCGGATATTTCGCCTTATATTAGCCTGACGATTGTGGCAATATGCTTGCTGGCAATTTCCATGTTGGCCATTCGACTGCTCAAAACAGGCTATAAGTTGCGTTTCTAAGAAATAATTACTTATTTACCTACTAACAATGCATCAAGGAGGATTGTAATGATTACAGCAGAGTATATAAAAACCACGATTGAATCATCGTTGCCGTGTGAATATGTGAAGGTGGAAGGCGATGACGGACGCCATTTTCTGGCGTTGATTGTCAGTGCCGAATTTGTCGGAAAAAATACCGTTCAACAGCATCAACTGGTATACAAATCGTTGGGTGATAAAATGAAGCAAGAGGTTCACGCGTTATCAATGAAAACACTGACACCTGAGCAATGGACTGATAAATCCTGAGGAAGCAGGATCACGTTTGAAAGAACCTTAAAACAGTTTTACCAGTCCGAATTCGTTATAATTACCCTCTTTTATCGCTCAATCTGGAATTTCATTGTTTAGAATACTCGGCGCTTTAACAGGCTTCTTCATCTTTGGTTTTTTAGGTATATTCCTGGGTTATTTTATCGGAAGCTTCATTGACCGTTTCCGAACGTTTGGTTCCGGCGGGATGAATCCATTTAATGCCCCGCGCCGTCAATCGGTTTTCCTGGAAACCGTTTTCATTTTGATGGGTAAATTGGCCAAGGCGGATGGCCGTGTTTCAGAGACAGAAGTATCGCATGTGCAACAGTTCATGCAAAAACTGGGCATGACACCCGATCATCGACTCAAAGCCATTGCACTTTTCAAGCAAGGTGCTGCCGTAGATTATGATATCCATCCAAAAATCAACGAATTCCTCGCCGTATGCGGTTATTCCAATAATTTGAAGCAGATGTTGCTGGTTTATCTCATTATTATGGGATTATCCGATGGACACCTGAATGCTGCCGAAGAAGAACTTCTGAAAGAAGTGGCCGGGCGCCTTGGATATAGCCAGATTGCCTTCAGGCAATTGCTCGAGATGGTGCTGAATCAGGCGCATTTTGCCGGTGGCCAAAGCACATCAGCCAGCGCACTGGAAGATGCCTATAAAGCATTAGGTGTCAGCAAAGAAAATACGGACCAGGAAATCAAGCGCGCTTATCGTAAGTTAATGAGTCAATATCATCCGGATAAATTGATGGGACAAGGCGTACCAGAAGAGATGATCGCGGTGGCGACTGAACAGGCGCAAGAAGTCCAAACGGCCTATGATCTCATCAAGAGACATCGTGATCAGAACGCAGCCGCTTAACCGGGTATTTGAATAAAACGTCATTGAGAAATGAAACCGCTGCTTTTTAGCTTCCGCCGCTGTCCTTTTGCGATTCGTGCCCGATTGGCGATCAAGGTCAGTGGTGTTGATGTGGATACGCACGAAGTCAGTCTGCGCGCCAAACCCAAGGAAATGCTGGAATGCTCACCGAAAGGCACCGTGCCGGTGCTAAAATTCGCTGACGGACACGTGCTCGAGCAAAGTTTGGATATCATACATTGGGCGCTTGCCATCAATGATCCTGAACATTGGCTGGATGACGATTCGGCGGTAACTGCTGAAATGATGGCATTGATTCAACACAATGATGAATCGTTTAAGCCGAAACTGGATCTGTATAAATATGCCGTGCGCTATCCGCAGCACCCTGAATCCTACTACCGTGAGCAAGCAGAACCCTTTCTGGTTGAATTGGAATCACGCTTGAGTAACGATGGCTATCTGCTGAGTGGCCGCTATACATTGGCGGATATGGCCATCTTCCCTTTCATTCGGCAGTTTAGCAATGTCAATCCGGATTGGTTTTATGCTTCTCGCTATCACCACCTGATTGCATGGCTGGATCGGTTGACCGGTTCGCAATTATTTCAACATGTGATGCAGAAAGAAGCTGAGTAACTACAAGTTGTCACAACATTAAGACCCCGTACAATACCGCTATCGTTCACAGATTCAGCAATAATAACCATGCAAAATTAATATTCAATGTTATAAATGCATGGATGATAAACGATTTTTTGAAAAGACTCCTGCACAACCTAGCCTACCATTGCAATAACCAACTAGAATAGAGTTAGTTAAAAGACGGTTGGAGTAAAAGATGCAGATGAGTTTTGGAACACTGGAATTGTCGCAGCGCTTGAAGCGAGATAATGTGCTGATGAAGATTGATACCCTGATTGAATGAGAGGAATTACGTCCGAAGCTTACGGGTATATACAAGCGCGAGTTATCGCATGGTGGAGGACAGGAACCGTTTGATGCGCTGATGATGTTCAAAGCGATCCTACTGGGTCAGTGGCATAATTTATCGGATGCCGCGTTAGAGCTTTGGGTATTTCATTGTGACGACCTTATTCTTCGTTTCGTTAAAATTTGTGGAATTTTATAGATACTTCTCATGTTCAATAAACGATCTCAACATTCTCTGTTTTAAAATGCGTGTTTAACGATTGCAGCAGGTCGTCATGAAGATTTACCTGCCAGTCGTTCCCTAATTCAAGATCGGCACTGGCAAATTCATTGTGATAGGCGAGTGTTATCGGGCAGTAATTACCGAGAGGTTTTGGGGTTTGATTGGAGAAGGGGACCAGCAGTGTTTTGAGGTTGGAAACTTGGCTGAGGGTGAATGGATCGCAATGAATCCTGATTTGCTTGGCGAATCGGGAGCGTATTCCGGCGAAATCATAGAGTTGCTCGGCGGTGATTCTCAACTCATCACCTTCTTCGCCATTGTGCCCACGGTTACTGACTTTCGCTTCCACGATCAGAAGCTGATCCTCTTTTAACCATGATCGGTTGGCATCGAACAATTCACTAAAAACTACCAGTTCAACACGTGCTTTGCCGTCATCCAGGTTAATGATGGCCATTCTACCACGGCGCGTCATTTGCACGCGGATTGAATGGATGATTCCGGCGAGCAGTTGCGGCTCGCGACTGGAGTTCAATCGATCCAGTCGGGTGCGGATGAAGCGTTTGAGTGCTGCGGCGTAAGTATCGAAAGGATGTCCGCTAAAATAATAGCCTAGGCTGATTTTTTCATGACGTAATTTTTCCCGGTCTGGCCATGATTCCACATGAATCAATTGCGCTTGCATGTGTGATTGACTCTCAGCTTCACCGAATAAATTAGCTTGACTGACAGCCTGACTCGTTTGCTCGGCGGATTCGATAGCCAAGCCGACAGAAGCCAACAGGCTGGCGCGGTTAGGATTGAGTGAATCAAACGCACCGACGCGGATCAGTGATTCCATCACGCGGCGATTGGCAATACGCCGATCGACATGGTTACAGAAATCGAATAAATCAGTAAAACCCCCCATTTGTTCGCGTGCAGCAATGATTGAGTTAATCGCGGATTCTCCGGTACCTTTCACCGCGCCGAGACCAAAACGGATGGTTTTGTTGTCGACCGGAATAAAACGGTAACCGGAAAGATTAATATCCGGCGCAAGTATCGTCAGTCCGTTGGCGATGCTGTCTTCAACAAAAATATGTACTTTATCGGTGTCGTCCATGTCGGCGGACAAGCATGCGGCCATAAATTCGGCAGGGTAGTGCGCTTTCAGATAGGCAGTTTGAAAGGCAATCAGCGCATAAGCAGCAGCATGGGATTTATTAAAACCGTAACCTGCGAATTTTTCCATTAAACCGAACAGTTCGGTGGCTTTATCCTGACTCAAGTTATTGTTGATAGCGCCGGCGACGAAAATATCCCGTTGTTGCGCCATTTCCTCAACTTTCTTCTTGCCCATGGCGCGGCGCAACAAATCGGCGCTACCGAGACTGTAGCCGCCGATGACTTGCGCTATTTGCATGACTTGCTCTTGGTAGATCATGATGCCATACGTTGGGCCCAGGATCGGCTCCAGGCGCGGATCCAGATATTCAATCGTTTTCTTGCCATGCTTGCGATCAATAAATTCCGGAATCAGATCCATCGGACCGGGGCGATATAGGGCAACTAGCGCAATAATATCTTCAAAACAATCCGGTTTTGCTTTCTGCAATAGATCGATCATGCCGCGCGATTCAAACTGAAAAATGCCGACTGCGTTGCCTTTACGCATCAGTGCGTAGGTGAGTGCATCGTCAAGTGGCAGTGTCTCCAGTGAAAAAAGTTGCACAGTCGGATCGGTTTTTGTAGCAGACTCGGTGTTTGGATGCGATTGACGGATATAACCGATAGCGCGATCCAACGTGGTCAGCGTGCGCAAGCCCAGAAAATCGAATTTAACCAGGCCGATTTTTTCGACGTCGTCTTTGTCCAGTTGGCTGACCACGGAATCCGCCGATTCGGTGCAATAGACTGGACAAAAATCGGTGATTTCACTGGAAGCGATGAGTACACCGCCGGCGTGCATGCCGATATTGCGCGTAATACCTTCGAGGCTTTCCGCCAATTCCAGCAAATTGCGTACATCTTCCTCCTCCTCGGCGCGTAAATTGAGCTGCGGTTCGAGCTGACGGGCTTTTTTTAACGTCATGCCGAGCTCAAAGGGTATCAATTTAGCCAACTGGTCGACGAAGTTATACGGCAAGTCCATGACGCGACCGATATCGCGGATTACCGCTTTGGCCGCCATCGTGCCAAACGTAGCGATTTGTGAAACTTTCCCGGTACCGTAGCGTTGCTTGACGTATTCGATGACCAGTTCGCGCCGATCCTGGCAGAAATCGATGTCAAAATCCGGCATCGAGATGCGCTCAGGATTCAGAAAACGTTCAAATAGTAAATCGTAACGCAACGGATCGAGGTCGGTAATTCCCAATGAATATGCCACTAATGAGCCCGCTCCAGAGCCGCGACCAGGCCCAACCGGCACATTGTTATGCTTGGCCCAGTTAATAAAATCCGCTACGATCAGAAAATATCCGGCAAATCCCATCTGGATAATGGTATTAACTTCAAATTCAAGGCGGGATTGATACTGGGGTATTTTGTCATTACGCAGGGTTGTATCGGGAAACAGGCCTACCATGCGGTTTTTCAGACCGATGCTGGCTTGGTCGTGTAAATATTGTTCGAGGCTTTCGTTGTTAGGCGTAGGAAACAAAGGCAGCCGGTTTATACCCAATTCCAATACCAGATTGCAACGCTTGGCGATTTCTATCGTATTGGCTAATGCACTGGGAATATCGGCGAACAGTTGGGTTATCTCGGCCTGGGTTTTAAAATATTGCTCCTCCGTAAAGTTTCTTGGGCGGCGTTTGTCTTCCAGCGTATAGCCTTCGGCGATACAAACACGTGCTTCATGCACTCTGTGATCTTCCGGATTCAGGAATTGTATGGCTTGTGTGGCGACAACGGGCAGATTGAATTTTTGAGCGAGTGCCAGCGATTGCTGAACCAGCATCGCTTCATTGGTATGACCATCGCGTTGGATTTCAATATAGAAGCGATCGGGAAACAGATCAGCCCATTTTTGTGCCAGCACCTCAGCTTGTTGTGGATTATTTTGTAGAATGCATAATCCGATGTCACCCAAACGGGCGCCTGACAGCGCGATGAGTCCTTGTGATCCCCATTCATCGGTATTTAGCCAGGCTTCTTTGATCTCGGCTCTGCCGTGATGTTGGTTTTCCCGATAGGCGCGTGATAACAGGCGGGATAATAATAAATAACCGGCGCGGGATTGGCAGAGTAATAATAACCGAATGGGTTTGTTGCGATCCGCTTCATTGGTGATCCAGACATCACATCCAAGAATCGGCTTAATGCCGTTTTTATGGGCACTTTGATAGAATTTGACCAGACCGAAAAGATTGGAAAGATCGGTTAATGCCAATGCCGGCATGTGGTCTGCTCTTGCTTTTGCAACGACCTCGGCAATACGGATCGTGCTATCCAGAATGGAATATTCGCTGTGCAGGCGTAAGTGAATAAAAGCAGGATGGGTTGGCATGGTGTTACAATTCGAGTCTGCGGTAATTCTGTCATTTATACAATCGAGCGCTATTCTACATTATGTTGAAATCACCAGAACTTTTACTTCCTGCCGGCTCCCTGGAGAAAATGCGCATTGCTTATGCATTTGGCGCTGATGCCGTGTATGCCGGCCAGCCTCGTTATTCGATGCGTGCACGCAATAACGAATTTGCTTTGGAGCAACTAAAAACAGGTATCACGGAAGCCCATGCTCTGGGCAAGAAATTTTTAGTTGCCAGCAATATCATGCCGCATAACGCCAAAATTAAAACGTACCTGGAAGATATGGCGCCGGTCATTGCCATGCAACCGGATGCGTTGATTATGGCTGATCCCGGATTGATTATGATGGTGCGGGAAAAGTGGCCGGACATACCGATTCATCTGTCGGTTCAGGCGAATACGGTGAATTATATGGGCGTCAAGTTCTGGCAGAAAATAGGCTTGACGCGCGTCATTTTGTCGCGCGAATTATCGCTGGATGAAGTGGCGCAGATTCGCGATTATTGTCCTGATATGGAACTGGAAGTTTTTGTGCATGGTGCGCTGTGTATCGCTTATTCTGGACGTTGCCTGTTATCGGGATATTTTAATCACCGTGATCCGAATCAAGGCACTTGTACCAATTCATGCCGCTGGGATTATAAGGTTAAATCCGCCGAAGAAAATCCAAGTGGTGACATCCAGGAAGTAGAAAAAATCGATTTTGATTTTGGTCAGGCGATGATGGAATCTAATCAACAATCCGGCATGGCGAGTGGGTGTGGATCGATTCCCCGCCATCCTGCTGCCGATCAAGTGTACCTGATCGAAGAAAAAGAACGGCCAGGGCAGTTAATGCCGATCATGGAGGACGAACATGGTACGTATATCATGAATTCCAAGGATCTGCGCGCTGTCGAGCATATTGAACGGTTAGTGAACATAGGTGTGGATTCGCTGAAAATCGAAGGGCGCACCAAATCTTTATATTATGTGGCACGTACCGCACAGGTTTATCGCAAGGCGATTGACGATGCCGTCGCCAACAGACCGTTTGATCCGACTTTGTTAGGTGAACTGGAGGGCCTTGCGAATCGCGGCTATACCAGCGGGTTTTATCAGCGCCATAGCACGCAGGAAACCCAGAATTATCTGCGTGGGCATTCCGAATCCAATCGTAGTCAATATGTTGGCGACATTACTGGTTTTGATGCGGCTAATGGCATGGCGGAAATATTGGTTAAAAATCGCTTTCAGGTAGGCGATCGCCTCGAGATTATTCATCCGGAGGGTAATCAGGTGGTTGAGTTATCGCAGATGCTGGATGCTAAAGGGAAACCTGTTTTAATAGCACCCGGCAGTGGTCATCGGGTCAAAATACCGCTGACTGGTAATATTGCGCATGCATTTGTCGCCAGATTTTTCTAAGAAATTGTCATTTTCAGGCTAGTTTTGCCGGCATTGATAATAAAAGAAACTGAGTATCTTTTTAGGTAGCCAATTCAATTTTCCTGGAAACGGGCCTTGTATAAATCCGGCATGGCCGCCCTGTTCCGGGAATTCCAGCATGACTGCCGCTGACACATCTTCCTGTGCTGGTAACACGGATGCCGGCATGAAGGGATCGTTGCGCGCATTAATGACTAAGGTGGGTACCTTGATATGCGTCAGCCAAGGTTTGCTGCTCGATTGACGCCAATAGTCATCGGTACCGCGGAAACCATGCAGAGGAGCCGTGACCAGATTGTCAAAATCATAAATTGTGGTGCATTTCTTGAGTGCTTTGGCATCAAACAAACCGGGAAATTGCTCCAGTTTATCCAGTGCTTTGTATTTGAGTGTATTCAGAAAGTGGCGTGTATAGACTTGATTAAAACCAATATCCAATGCGGAACCCGCAGCAGCCAGATCAAGTGGTACGGATATCGTGGCAACACCTGCTACTAATTTCTTTGCCTGTTCTCCTTTTTCACCTAGCCATTTCAATAAGGCATTACCACCCAACGAGACACCAATGACATAAACGGGTTGTGTGGCGCTTGTTGCTTGCGTCTGACTGGTGATTCGCTGCAGCATCCAATCAATTTCAGCGGAATCACCGGCATGATAAGCACGAGACAATCGATTAGGTTTTCCGGAGCATCCGCGGAAATGAATGACAGCGCTACGCCAATTGTAATGCTTTAAGCGATTGGTAATACTCAGAATATAGTGACTGCACGATCCACCTTCCAAACCATGGAAAAATACAATTAAAGGTGAATGCGCAGAGCCATCTACCCAATCGACATCAACAAAATCCCCGTCATCGAGTTCCCAACGTTCACGTCGGTATTTAAAGAGTTGCGCTGGCTTATAGAAATAGGGGTAAAGTGTTTGCATGTTTCCGCCAGGTAACCAGGATGGCGCTGTATAAGGTTTTGTATAGATTGGGATTGTATTTTCTGACATATTTTCTCTTTTCAAGTCCTCAAATATGCGAATGATAAAACTTGGAAATAGTTAATTATTCGGGTTTTTATTAGTTATTTGCTACTCATTCTGACATGGTAGTTTACTTATTCTGACATGATAGTTCATTTGTCTGATCGATGAATGGGTAAATATACAGTTGAGAATTATCATGTCATGTCATAATTATTTATATAAATCATAAGGATGGGCATGAATGATCAGCAATTGGAAATAATACGAATGATTCATGCCATGTTCAGAGCGGCGCCAGGTGCACATCATTTAAGTGAATTTGTCACTTTTACTGACAATGCTGATCGTTCTGTTAGAGATCTGGCCGATATTCTTGCACAGACTGATATTTTTAAACAGTCGTTATATGCAGACACCTTGTCCAATAATGATTTTGCCAGTCAATTTGTAGAAAATACCGTTGGTCACCTGGTAAGTATGGAAAATAAATCATGGGCGGTTTCAGAAATAGAAAGAATGTTAGATCAGGGCGAAAGTCGTGGGGAAGTCATACACTGGGCGGCGATAGCGCTGGCATCGGTTGATTCAACTAATGCAGACTGGGGTGCGGCAGCGCAACAATTTAATCATCAAGTTGAAGTCGCTGCCTTCTATTCCATTGATCAAGCCGGGCCGGCGACGAGTCTGGCTGTCTTACAACAAGTCACTGCGAATATTACCGATGATATTGCCATGGTAGTCCCGGCTAAAGCGTTATTAGAATCGGGTGTCACTGGAAAAGTAATGGATGGTTATATCAATGGGGCATTCGTATTTGCAGATTTGAATGGGGATGAACTACTGAATCCTGGCGAGTCTAGTGTAATCACTGATGCGCTAGGCAATTATACGTTACAGGGTGTAGCCGGATTCGGCCAGTTAATCGTGTCCGGGGGAACCGATATTTCCACGGGCAAGTTATTGGAAGGGAATATGACGGCACCGGCAGGTTCGACAGTCGTCAATTCACTGACCACACTGGTTGATGCGGTAGCGAAAAATAATGCCATGACAGTGGCGGATGCTGCTGTGGAAGTGTTGACATCACTGGGTTTAAATACGGATATTAATCCGCTTCACTTTGATCCGATTAAAGAAACACTGCGTACCGATACCGATGCGAATGCAATCGATATTGCAGTGACTATGCATGTCGCAACCGTTCAAATCCAGATACTCATCAGTCAAACAGCTGCGGTATTGAATGGTGTGGGGGTCTCGATAGATGAGGCTACAGCGATTGATCAGGCTTACGAGGCACTGGCCGCATCGTTGGTGAACAATACGGAGTTGTTTGATTTAACATCCAACGATGTGATTGCGCAGGTGATTCAGGATGCTACGATATTATCCGGTGCTGATACTGCAGCGGTATTTAAAGTTGGTGTTTTGCTCACCGACGCTGCGCAAACTATTGCCAATTTAAACCAGGCAGTTACTAACGCATCCACCAGTAGTGCAAATCAATCAAAAATCCTATCCAGTATTGCGGCGGTGCAAATTGTGGCTGAAGACATTGAAGACACGATGGTATTAGGCGCTGCAACGGGAAATGTCAGCGATACGGTAACCAGCACAATGGGATCCGCTTTAAGCGGCGCAATCGCAGCGGCTGGTCCCACGGTCGGTGATGTGACCGGTGATGGCGTGCCGGATCCGCTACCATTGCCGCCACCGCCATCTTCCGGAGGCGGTGGCTCTTCGCCTCCTATACCCACCATTGAATCTTTTTTAGCGACAAATGCTACGGCATTTTCAGGTACGGCGGCGCATGATATTTTGTCCGTTTCTACGGCAGCAACCTGGACCCCTTTGATAATGACACCGGTTTTGTTAAATGGCGGTACAGGTACCAATACGCTGAAAGTACAAGATGGTTCAAGTATTGCCGCTGCGGTCGTGATCAACTTTCCAAATTTAACCTTTGATGCGACGGGAGTGGCAGGAACCAACGACGTCACTATGACAGCATCGCAGAATCAGCTCTTTACAGGAACCATAACGGCGGCAGGCAGCGGTGTCAATGGCGAGAAAATTACCATTGCGGGTGATGGCGCTATTACCACCTTGGCAAACATAGAGAATTACAGCATTGGAGCCGACTCAACAAATGCACGTACGGTAACCGTTGCAAATGCCGGTACAAGTGTAACGAGCAGTTCTGCATCGGATGCGGTTACTTTTAACCTTGGTGCGTTGACTTATACCGCTACGATTACGGGTGAAACCACTGTCGATGATATTCTCAGCTTGGCAACGGGCGCGGATATGAGTAGTGGCACTATCACTTATGTAGAAGCGCTGACCTTGGCATCGGGGGCGTCGGTTACACTATCGGCGGCACAAAATCAAAATTTCACCGGAACTATAACAGCGGCAGGCAGCGGCGTGGGTGGTGAAAAGATCACCATCGCAGGTGATGGCGCGGTTACGGTTTTGTCAAATATCGAAACTTATGAGCTGGGGGATGATACGACCAATGCCCGTGCGCTGACTATCGGTTCCACCGCATTGAACCTGATTGCCAATAATGCGAGTGATACGGTCACTGTCAACGCAGCGGCACTGGCACAAAATACCGCATTGACTATCGCAACGACAAGTGATTCGGCATTGGTAGTGAATAGTCTGGCGGGTGATTTGGTTGCTTCCAATCTCAGTGGATCGCTGGCAGTAACTACAGCCAACGCTGCCGATAACGGCATCAGTATTACGACGGGATCAGCCGCAATTTCGGTGAATGTGGCCACCGGTGCGGCATCCGATACTGTGAGTATCAATGCGGCTACTTTGGCAAATAATATTGCCTTGACCGTCACTTCCGGCGGGGGTGCGGCAGGTATCGTCAATGTTGCTGATT
The DNA here is from genome assembly GCA_017984435.1 of Nitrosomonas sp. Taxonomy (GTDB): domain Bacteria; phylum Pseudomonadota; class Gammaproteobacteria; order Burkholderiales; family Nitrosomonadaceae; genus Nitrosomonas. The sequence continues at coordinate 100,395 of JAGNZK010000003.1, forward strand.
TGACCGGTAATCTGGTTGTTTCAAACCCGACGAGCGGCACGATTGGTGTTGCAGTGACCGATAACACGGTCGATGATGGGATCGCCATCACCGCAGGGGCAGCCAATTTTGCAATTACCGGTGTTGCGGATGGCGATACCGTGACGGTAACAGGATTTACCGGATCGACATTGACTGGAGCAATTGCCGGTACAACGGGTAAGTTGAATATTACCGTAGGTACGGGAACGAGTAGCGTTACGACAGGTGCAGGCGATGATAGCTTTACTTTTGTCGCAACGACCGGTCTGACGAGTGCGGATACGGTGGATGGCGGGGCAGGGACGGATATGGTCGCGCTCACTGGCAATACGGCTGTCGCGGCAACTAATTTTAATAATGTCAGGAATATCGAAACCATTACTGTTGCCAATACGAACACGGCTGTTGCGATTACTACTCAGGATTTGCTGGTAGCCGCAGGTGCCACTTTGACGTTATCAAATGCGGCTAATTCGGGCATATTGACCTTTATTGGTAGTGCAGAAACAGACGGTAATTTCAACATCACTGGCGGTACGGGTGTCGATAACATCACTGGCGGAGCTGGTAATGATACGTTTACCTTTATCGCCGGGACAGGATTGACTACTGATACAGTGAACGGTGGCACGGGGACAGATACGGTGACGTTGACCGGTACCACGGCGGTGACTGCGGCTCAGTTCAACAATGTGAGTAATATCGAAGTTATTACATTGCCCAATATGATCAACACCGCTGTCGCCATCACTACAGTTAATGCGTTGGTTGCAGCGGGTGCAACTCTAACGCTATCGAATTCAGCTAATGCGGGCATTCTGACATTTAATGGCGCGGCGGAGACAAATGGCGTGTTCAATATCACCGGCGGCACAGGGAATGACAGTATCACTGGTGGTTCTGGAAATGACACGCTTGCCGGCGGCAACGGTAACGATAGTATTACAGCGGGTTTGGGTAATGACACCTTGTCCGGAGATGCGGGTAATGACACTTTTACGTTTGCTGCAGTTACCGGATTGACCAGTGGAGATACACTGAATGCAGGTGCAGGAACGGACACGGTGGCTTTGACTGGCAATACCGCCTTCACTGCGTCAGATTACTTTGACAATGTTAGCAGCATCGAAGCGATTACGCTCGGCAACACTAATACGGCTGTCACTATTACTACGCAGGATGCCCTGGTTGCTGCAGGCGCCACTTTAACGCTAACAGCTTCTACTTCTGGTGGATTAACATTTAATGGCGCTGCAGAAACGGACGGTGCATTTGCTATCACTGGCGGCACGGGGAATGACAGTATCACGGGTGGCGATGGTGCAGATAGTATTGTTGGTAGCACCGGAAATGACAGTATTGTCGGTGGAGGTGGCGACGATTTGTTTACCTTTGTTGCAGGCACTGGGCTAACCAGTGCGGATACCACCGTGAACGGAGGTGCGGGGATTGATACGGTCACATTGACGGGTAATACGACGATTGCTGCGACCAATTTTGACAATGTGAGTAATATCGAAGTCATTACGCTTGCCAATACGACCACGGCTGTTACCATTACTGCTAAGGATGCACTGGTTGCAGCAGGGGCTGCTTTGACGCTTCAGGCAACTTCACTGACTACCGGTGTGCTGACATTTAATGGCACTGCAGAAACCGATGGTACTTTTAATATTACAGGTGGCGGCGGCGCAGATATTATCACGGGCGGTGCGGGGAATGACATCATTGACGGTGGTGCGGGAAATAATAATATAACGGCTGGGCTAGGTAATGATGCGATCGTTGGTGGTTCGGGGAGTGAAACCTTCACGTTTGCCGCTGCTACCGGTCTAACCAGTGGAGATACACTGGATGCCGGTGCAGGAACGGATATCGTTGCTTTATCCGGTAATACAGCTTTTTTTGCATCAAATGATTTTGACAATGTTAGATATATCGAAACTATTACATTGGCCAATACGAATACGGTTGTTACCATTACTACGAAGGATACCTTAGTTGCAGCGAGCGCAACGCTGACACTGACGAATGCTGCTAATTCAGGAACGCTGACATTTATTGGCAGCGCGGAAACAGACGGTCTATTCAGTATTACCGGCGGGACAGGCAATGACAGTATTTCCGGAGGTTCCGGGAATGATACACTCGCCGGTGGTACTGGTAACGATACGCTCATAGGTGGCTCGGGCAATGATAGTATTACCAGCGGCGCAGGCAATGACAGTATTACTGGAAATGCAGGTGCTGATACGATTCCTCTGGGCAGCGGTGCGAATGATAGTACCCGGCAGACAGTCATTTACAGTTCCATTTCAGATGGTGGTGCTGCCGGTGCAAGTAGTGGAGCGGACGCGATTACCCAGTTTGATGCCAATGCCAATGATGCCACGGATGATCTGATTCAGGTCTCAGGAGTGTTTAAAACAGTGGTGGATGACGATAATGATGGTACTCTGGATTATTCGGCGAGTGATGGAGTTGATTTAGGAAATCAAGCTATTGACGGTGGTGCTGATCAGGAAGCAACTGCGTTGCTTGATGCAGAGATAGAGATTGCGTTGGCGGCGTTCACTACGCCAGGGTTGGCGAGCGTTCTGACCGAATTAGGAGAAGAGATTGATTTTTCCGGTATTGCCACAGGTGAGGAGCACTTGTTCATCGTCAATTTCTCAGCTACGCAAGCTGCAACGGTGCTGTATACGGCTGGATCCGGCGGTGACGATATCATCGTTGCAACGGACATTCAGGTGCTGGGTATCGTGACGCATAATGACGGCACCGGTTTGATTGCCAGTAATATGACATTCTAGTTTTAGGTTGTGGTAGTTTCAGTTATCCTCGTTTATCCCATAAAAATTTATCCATCATCTGGAATAGATATTTATCTCTGATCTGATTCCAGGAATAGTCATTGATAGGCTTATGGCGAGATGTTTAATAGTTTAAAATCTATCAGATGGTTATTTTAGTCAGCATGATTCTCGGATTTAAATAGTGATGAAAGTAAAAAGGCAGAACAAGCCGGTAAGGAAAAAAATACCTGTTACACAAGATCATCCAACGACGCTTGCACCGATACTTCCCGGTACATTCACACCAGTTACTTTTAAGTTACAGAAGTTACTGGCGCAAAAGGGATTGGGATCGCGGCGGGAAATGGAAGCATTGATTGCTGCCGGTGAAGTCAGTGTGAATGGCAAAATTGCTGTGGTAGGTGATCGGGTTGGTGCGGAAGATGTCGTGCGTATCGGTAAGCGGGTGATTCGCTTGAATCTGGAAGAAAGTTTACCTAAGGTTTTGCTTTATCATAAACCTGAAGGTGAAATTGTCAGCCGGCATGATCCCGAAGGGCGTCCTTCGGTATTCGATAAATTGCCTCATCTTCGATCATCAAAATGGATTGCGATTGGACGTCTGGATTTTAATACCAGCGGTTTGCTGGTTTTTACAACCGATGGTGTATTGGCCAATCGGTTAATGCATCCCCGTTTTGAAGTGGAGCGCGAATATGCGGTACGGATACTGGGAGAGTTGACCTCCGAGCAGATGACACAATTGACTACGGGTGTCGAGTTGGCTGATGGTCCGGCGGCTTTTTCGTATTTGACCGAGCAGGGGGGGGAAGGGATCAATCATTGGTATCGTGTCATTCTGAAAGAGGGCAAGAATCGTGAGGTCCGGCGGATGTTTGAAGCGATTGGGCTGACGGTAAGTCGCTTGATGCGTGTACGCTTTGGTCCGATCAATCTGCCGCCGAGGATTAAACGAGGGCAGTGGCTGGAATTAGAAGAGAAAGAAATTCGGCGCTTGCTAAGCTTGGTTGCATGATCGATAGAAAGCGGTTAAAGAATAATTATGTGGATAGCTGATCACGTCTCAGCATAAAAACAAACTCATCGCCAGCGCTAGTTTCCAGCCAGGTAAATGGCAGTTGAGGATAAGCCTGTTCCAATGCATCGCGGTTATGACCAATTTCAACCAGCAATATGCCGTCGTCGGTTAAATGCAGGGCTGCCTGCTGCAAGATCAAATGCGTTGCATCCAGACCATCGATACCGCTCGCCAGCGCATTTTGCGGTTCGTGCCGGTATTCCTGAGGTAATTGTGCCATGGATTCGGCGTTTACATACGGTGGATTACTGATGATCAGATCGTATTGTCTGTCAGGTAAAGTTGAGAATAGATCGGATTCGATCAAATGAATTCTGTTTTCCAAACCATAGTCTTGCACATTCTTGTGTGCTACTGCAAGCGCCTGAATAGAAATGTCAATTGCGTCAATGTGTGCATTTTCAAAGCTGTGCGCCATGAGAATCGCTAGACAGCCTGAACCGGTGCACAGATCTAATGCAGAAGAAATATAGTCTGGATCAGTGACCCAGGGTGAGAGTTGCGTTTGCAGCAATTCGGCAATAAATGAGCGCGGAATAATCACACGTTCGTCGACATAAAAACTATAATCTCCTAGCCAGGCTTCATGCGTAAGGTAGGCAGCGGGGACTCTGCCGGCGGCACGGCGTTCAATGACATCCAGTACTTGCGTGCACTCAGTATCAATCAAGCGTGCATCGAGGAATGGTTCCAGTTGATCCAGTGGTAAATGCAAGGTTTTCAGAATAAGATACGCCGCTTCATCATAGGCATTAGATGAGCCATGGCCAAAATGCAGACCAGCTTGATTAAATTGGCTAACAGCAAAGCGTAGAAGATCGCGGATAGTGCGAAGTTGAGATTGGGCTTGAGCAATCATTGTTATGGGAATTCTAGAATTTTAACGGGTTGGAAAATAGCTGTCTGTGAAGCGGTGTCTTGACAATAAGTAACAATGTAGCATAAATCGCTAACGATGAAGCGCTTCTGAATAATCGATGCACGTATTTTAGAGTATTATTTTGAACGAAGCCAAGATATTGAAAAATAATGATGATATGAGTTTTATGCGAATTGCATTGGCATTGGCCCGTCAGGCGCAAGATGATGGTGAAGTGCCGGTAGGTGCGGTGATAGTACAAAATGAAGTTGTAGTTGGACGCGGGTATAATCGTTCAATTATTGCTACCGATCCGACCGCGCATGCTGAGGTGATGGCCATGCGCGATGCTGGCAATAATCTGGCAAATTATCGTTTGCTGGATTGCACGTTATATGTCACATTGGAGCCTTGTGTCATGTGTATTGGTGCAATTTTTCATGCGCGCATTAAACGTTTGGTGTATGCGGCGGCAGATCCGAAAACCGGCGCTTGCGGTAGTGTCATTGATTTATCATCGGAGACACGGCTTAATCATCATATGCAGGTAACGGCTGGAGTTATGGCACCTGAGGCTAGTTTGTTGTTAAAACAGTTTTTTGCACATAGGCGTAAAGTGTCCGGGCGGGATGATCGTGAGAATAAATATTAGTATTGCAACTCAGCGACTTGATCTACTGGACGAGCAGAGTCATATTATTAAGCAATATCTGATTTCATCGGCAAAAAACGGTACAGGGCAGGAAAATGGCAGTTTCCGTACACCGCTGGGAAAACATATTATTCGTGCCAAGATAGGGTCTGGCCAGACGATAAATACCGTTTTTATTAAACGGCGGCCAACGGGTGAGATATATAGTCCGGAGTTGGGACAACAATACCCTAAGCGCGATTGGATTCTCACGCGCATTTTATGGTTATCCGGCTGTGAACGGGGATTTAATCGTTTAGGTTCAGTTGATACCATGCGCCGCTATATTTATATTCATGGCAGTCCGGATAGTGTTGAAATGGGTAAACCGGGTTCAATTGGATGTATCCGGATGCGCAATAGAGATTTATTGGAGCTGTTTGGTTTGGTCAAAGCCGGAACTCCGGTTGAGATTAATGCGAAGTAGGATTATTCTTGCAAAAGTAAGAAAATATTAATGGGTGTCTCAAGTCGATTGAGAATGAATGGTTTTGGATAATTGGGAGAAAATCTATGAAGCTTCAAGCAAGAATTAATACACCGAAAGAATTAATTAATTTTTTGTTAATGTTGATTTTAATTTTATCTACGCCTGGCATACTTCTAGCGGATGAGATTGGCGATGTCTCAACTAAATTTAAGATGTTGGGAGCAAATGATAAGATTGTTATTGAGGCATTTGACGATCCTGAAATTAGTGGCGCAACTTGTTATTTGAGTCGAGCAAAAACTGGGGGTGTTGGCGGAATGGTTGGAGTTGCCGAGGATACTTCGGATGCTTCAATCGCTTGTCGCCAGATTGGGCCGATTTCTTTGCCGGAGAATGTAAAGAATGGTAAAGAGGATGGTAAAGAGGTTTTTAAAAAAAGCACATCTTTGCTATTCAAATCACTACAAGTCGTTCGATTTTATGATGCCAAAAGGAATGTATTAGTGTATTTATCTTATAGCGACAGAGTTATTGAAGGATCTCCTAAAAACAGTATCTCAATTATTCCTGTTGCTCCATGGCATTAATAAGATGATTGGAATACAGATAAGAATAGAAAATAAATTATTTTCATTGATGGTATTTAGGAGTTGCTAATATTATAATGGCGGGCTATTTATTATCAATTGCTTACATTGACTAACATTATCTTTCATGCAGTTATTCGCCTTCGGTATTAATCATCACACTGCACCACTGGATGTGCGTGAACAGGTTACTTTTCCTGAAAATACAATGGAGCATGCATTGCATGACTTGGTCGGACGCAATCCGATTAAAGAAGCAGCTATTGTGTCCACCTGTAATCGTACGGAAGTATATTGCTGCACCGACAAACCTGAAGATGCCATGACGTGGCTGGCGGATTTTCATCATCTACAGACACGTGAACTCGATCCTTACCTGTACAAATTGCCGCGCGAGCAGGCGGTGAAGCATGCGTTCAGGGTTGCTAGCGGATTAGATTCTATGGTTTTGGGTGAACCACAAATACTGGGGCAGTTAAAAAGTGCCGTGAAATCCGCTGAACATGCAGGTACGTTGGGTTTGTTGCTGCATAAATTATTTCAACGTACATTTTATGTCGCCAAGGAAGTTCGAACCTCGACTGAGATTGGTACCAGTTCGGTATCGATGGCTGCTGCTGCTGCACGGCTGGCTGAGCGGATTTTTGGTGATATTGGTGATCAGCGTGTGTTGTTCATTGGTGCTGGGGAAATGATTGAATTATGCGCTAATCATTTTGCTGCACGTAATCCAAAGAAGATTACCGTTGCTAATCGTACAACAGAGCGCGCGGAAGCATTGGCCAATCGCTTTATTAATGCACAGGCCATTACACTAAGTGATTTACCGGAGCAGCTGGCGTTGCACGACATTATTGTGACTTGTACGGCGAGTCCGTTACCTATCTTGGGAAAAGGCATGGTGGAGCGTGCGATCAAGATACGTAAGCATCGCCCTCTATTTATCGTCGATTTGGCTGTGCCGCGCGATGTTGAGTCTGAAGTAGCAGAGTTGGATGACGTATTTCTCTACTATGTTGATGATTTGTCTGAAATTGTAAAAGAAGGATTGGATTCGCGCCAGAATGCAGTTGCTCAGGCTGAAACCATTATTGATTCAAATGTGGTGGATTTTATGCGTTGGATGTCAACGCGAGAAATGGTTCCAACTATCCGTGCATTACGCGATCAGGGTGAACGCTACCGTCGTCATGAATTGGCTCGAGCTCAGAAACTGCTGGAGAAGGGTGAAGATCCAAAAAAAGTTATTGAATCACTGAGTAATAGCCTAACGAATAAATTCTTGCATGTGCCTTCCAATGCTCTGAATTATGCAGCGGCTGATGAACGTGAAGAATTAGTCGAATTAATTAATCGACTATACCAATTGCATCGCCCACAATGAACAAAAACATCACGGACCGACTCACTCGTTTGAGTGTGCGTTTGGAAGAATTAAATCAATTGCTGAGCAGCCAAACTGCGACAGCAGATCTCGATAATTATCGCAAACTCACACGTGAGCACGCTGAGATTGTTCCCATTGTTGAACTCTATCGCGCTTATCGGCAAAGCGAACAAGATATGCAAACCGCACGGGAGATGCATGCTGACCTGGAAATGCGTTCTTTTGCAGAAGCGGAAATACAAGCAGGTAAAGAACAACTGGTAAGAATTGAGTCGGAAATACACAAGCAATTACTCCCGAAAGATCCTAACGATGAACGTAATATTTTCCTGGAAATACGTGCAGGAACCGGAGGAGATGAGTCGGCCTTGTTTGCCGGCAACTTATTCCGGATGTATTCACGCTATGCTGAGAGACGAGGTTGGCAAGTTGAGATTATTTCGCAGAGCTTGTCTGACATTGGTGGTTATAAGGAAATCATTGCCAAAATTATTGGTCAGGGTGCTTATTCCCGGCTTAAATTTGAATCAGGCGGTCACCGTGTTCAACGTGTACCAGTGACCGAAACGCAAGGAAGGGTACATACTTCGGCTTGTACTGTGGCTATTATGCCGGAAGCTGATGAAGTCAGTGAAGTAGTGCTCAATCCTGCTGAGTTGCGCATAGATACTTTTCGCGCTTCAGGTGCTGGTGGTCAGCACATTAATAAAACAGATTCGGCAGTACGTGTTACCCATTTACCTACTGGCATTGTAGTGGAATGTCAAGATGGACGCTCGCAACACAAAAATAAAGCGCAGGCCCTGAGTGTATTGGCAGCGCGGATTCATGATAAACAAATGCAGGCACATCATGCAGAACAGGCAGCTACCCGAAAATCACTCGTGGGTACTGGTGATCGATCAGAGCGAATCCGTACTTACAACTTTCCTCAAGGACGTGTGACGGACCATCGTATTAATCTAACACTCTATAAAATGGATCAGATTATGGATGGTGATGTGGATGAGCTTTGTTCAGCACTAATGGCTGAGCATCAGGCAGAGTTATTAGCAGCTTCGGTACAAGATAATTAGTTGCTTCTGAGATGCTGCAACTATCTGATAATAAAGTGGAATAATATATTTTTATTAACTATGTCATCCGAGAATGGTAAGATAGCCTCTTATGTTTTAATCTTTTTGGATTTAATTGCTCGCCCTTTGCGACGAAGTGTTTTATTTAGAACGTTGATTAAAGATACTTGTCGTCCCTGCAAAACTGACCTTGCCCCGGTAATTCGTACATCTTAATGCGCTTATTATGCGGTTTTTTTCAACTGTGCCACAAGCCAGTTTTGCTCAAACTTCATTGGACTGATGTAATTCAGTGTCGAATGCAGTCTTCTGTGGTTGTAGTAGTTAAGCCAATCAATCACTTCATCCATTGCCTGACGGCGTGTTTCAAACCGTATTCCATACAATCTACCTACCTTCAACGATCCCCACAGGCTTTCGATGGGAGCATTATCCCAACAGTTTGCTTTTCTGCTCATTGAACTGTGCATGCCATATTCAGCCAGTGTATTCTGAAATACGTGACTGCAATACTGACTGCCGCGATCAGAATGGAAGATGAATCCAGGTTCTGGTCGTCGTCTGAACCAGGCCATCTTTAGCGCATCCGTCACCAAGCTGCTCTGCATATGGGGTTGCATGCTCCATGCCCACAACCTGACGGCTATACAGATCAAGAACCACCGCCAGATACAATCAGCCAGCATCGGTTTGAGTATAGGCGATATCGCTAACCCACACACGATTAGGTGCATCAGGTTGGAAGTTTCGATTGAGTAAATTTGGCACAATCGGCAGACTATGCTTGCTGTCGGTGGTTACGATGAATTTACGCTTTCCGCGCGCTTTGATGTTGTGCTCCTTCATGAGCCGCCGAACTCGTTCTTTCCAAGCTCGCACACTATTAGCCCGAAGTTCGAGGGTGTCCTAGATTTTGTGTAAATGGTTGTTAATAGTGCCGAGGCATTCTTTCGTTAAATTGAATGGTAAACCTGTTTAGTGCAGGTTTCCAATCTCTTAGTGGCATAGACCATTTTTTGGCGATATTGCTGAGTGCCAAATAGAACAATTTGATCACAGCGTCATCGTTGGGAAACGATCCGCGGTTTTTGCTGACTTTGCGCAGATTCATATTGACTGATTCAATTGCGTTGGTAGTATAGATGATGCGGCGTATCTCAGGCGGGTAGTCGAAAAACGGGATGATGCGCTGCCAGTTATTGCGCCAAGACAGAGCAATGGGTGGATAAGCCGAGTTCCATTTATCTTCAAAGGCGGATAGCGCTTGTTCAGCCTCATCAATGGTGGCGGCGCTGTAGACCAGGCGTAAATCGGCGGCCACTTTCTTGCGTGAGGGTGTAAATAATTTTGTGTAAATGGTCATTTAGCAGGAAACTGCGTATTTATTTTTGGAGTAAAAATGACTACACCTAAATCCCTACCGACCGACTTAATTGATAGCTTGCTGGCGGATTACAA